>CAYMVC010000008.1:0-16672 GCA_964393755.1 uncultured Eubacteriaceae bacterium
TGGTTCACAATTTGCAATGGATTTTCTCTCCAAATAACACCGTGGCTAGTGCAAATCATGTTAACCGGAACATTAAGACTAACTACTTCGTTTATTTTGTTTTCCACTAACTTACTAAACGGAGTAAGTATATTGGCATAGTATTTAATAGCTTGTTGGTATAATTCAGCTTGGTCAACAAGATCGTTAAACATTAATTCTGATGCATAATGCTGACCAAAGGCATCATTGGAAAAGAGTATATTATCTCCGGTTAGATAACAGAACATACTGTCCGGCCAGTGGAGCATTCTAGCCTCTATAAAAATAAGGTCCTTTTTACCAAGATTAAGGGTATCCCCTGTCTTAATAGTTCTAAAATCCCAATCCTCATGGTATTGACCTTTTAAAGATTTAACGGCATTAGGGGTACAATAAATAGGGGTGTTGGGAATTTCTTTCATAAGTTCTGGTAGGGCACCACTATGGTCAACCTCCCCGTGGTTTGCAATAATATAGTCAATTTCATTCAGGTCAATTTCTTTTTTAAGATTTTCCACAAACTCTTTGGCAAAGGGCTTCCATACAGTATCAATTAATACTGTTTTTTCATCTCTAACAAGGTAAGAATTATAAGTGGAACCCTTGTATGTAGAATACTCATTTCCGTGAAAACTTTCCAGTTCCCAGTCTATTTTACCAACCCAAGTAACATTATCATTTACCTTAAAACTCATTCTATCTCCTCCTTAAAATATAGTTAATTATAAGCAATTAGCATTAGTCTTAACTATCTCCTTTTTTACCCTTAAATATGTTAAATAAACAATATAAAAGTTGAAAGTCTCTAACTTTTTCTATTTTTTGAAGTAAATTTAATTATGGTGTAAAATATAACCAACAATTTAAACAAGGAGATAGAAAGAATGGAAGAAAAGGTTAGGATAAACAAATATATAAGTTCCGCTGGGTACTGTTCCCGGAGGGAAGCAGATAAGCTGATTGAAAAGGGGAAGGTTTTAGTTAATGGACAAAAAGCTATAAAGGGAACTATGATAGGTATCTTGGATGAAATAAGGGTAGATGGGCAACTTCTAGGATCAAAAGAGAAGCCTGTATATATTGCCTTTAATAAACCTAGAGGAATTACCTGTACCACAGACAGAAGGATAAAGGGAAATATTATTGATTTTATTGATTACCCTAAAAGAATATTCCATGTAGGTAGATTAGACAAGGATTCCCAGGGTTTAATTTTTTTGACAAATGATGGAGACATAGTAAATAAGATTCTTAGGGCCAGCAATAACCATGATAAAGAATATATAGTGACAGTGGATAAGCCCGTTACCCCAGAGTTTATTAGGAACATGTCAAAGGGAGTTCCCATTTTAAATACCATAACTAAAGATTGTAAAGTGTGGAAAATAAGCAAATTTGCTTTTAAAATAATTTTAACCCAGGGGTTAAATCGCCAAATCAGAAGAATGTGTGAATATTTTGGATATGATGTTATGAAATTGGAGCGGGTAAGAATAATGAATATATCATTGAAAAATTTACCCCTTGGTAAATGGAGATATTTTTCCGCTCATGAATTAAAAACCATAAATAGATTAATAGAAAATGATAAAAAAAGCCGCTAAGGGCTTTCTTTTTTTCCCCGTAAATAGTTTCTGTATAATAATTCATTTTATGGGAAATCTAACTTAATAATTATAAATAATATGGATGATGACGATGAAAAGATTATTTAGAATGGGGAAGTATTCTAAACTAAAAAGGTTAAATGAACAAGCTAATGTAGATTCCCAAAATAGGTCAAAAGAAAAAATTGAGGAAGGTATTCCTACCTCTATAAAGATTCTAGAGGAAAAGTTAAGGCAAACATTCACCGACTCCAGTGATTTTGTGCTAAAGGAGATTCTAATAAAGGGAAAAGATGTTAAGATAATAATTGCCTATATTGACGGTTTAGTGGATAAACGGGTCTTAAATCAGGACATAATTCAAGCCATAATACGAAATAGACAGGAAATATTGGAAACAATAGACCAAGACGATAAGAATTTATTTAATCTAATTAAGTATAATATTTTATATGATTGTGAAATTGAGGATACAAAAGATTATCTAGCTAGTGTCAGCGACATACTTTCAGGTAATTCTCTTTTATTCATTGACGGTGAAGCTATAGCCTTAAAGCTTTGTACTAGAGGTTGGGAACAAAGGGGAATTAATATGCCGGAGACTGAGGCTGTTGTTCGAGGACCTCGGGAAGGTTTTACCGAATCCATAAGGGTAAATACATCTATGTTGAGAAGAAAAATAAAAAACCCTAATCTAAAATTTGAACAATTGAAACTTGGACAAGAAACAAATACAGATATATGCATGTGTTACTTAAAGGATATAGCCAATGATGCCATTGTGGATGAGGTAAGAAGAAGATTAACAGAAATAAAAACTGATGCTATATTAGAATCCGGCTATATTGAGGAATTTATTGAGGATAGCCCTTATTCTATCTTCCCTACCATTTTCAATAGTGAAAAACCTGATGTTATAGCTTCTAAAATTCTAGAAGGTCGGGTAGCTGTAATTTGTGATGGGACTCCCTTTGTTTTGACCATGCCCCATCTGTATTTGGAAAATATACAATCCAGTGAGGATTATTATTCAAGGTTTTATTTTTCCTCCTTTGCAAGAATTTTAAGGTTTATATCTTTGGTTATAACAAGTACCTTGCCGGCAATTTATGTTGCGTTTTTATCCTTTCACCTTGGGGCAATTCCCTTCGAATTACTTTTATCTATGGCAGCATCTAGGGAAGGAGTACCTTTTTCATCTTTTATGGAAGCTTTTTATATGATTTTCGCATTCGAACTGCTGAGGGAGGCAGGTGTAAGAATGCCAAGGGCAGTAGGCCAGGCCGTTAGTATTGTTGGGGCCTTAATTTTAGGGGATGCAGCAGTTAATGCAGGAATTGCCAGTAATATATTAATAATAGTAATAGCTATAACGGCGATTACATCCTTTATAGTACCGGATTTAAAAGGTTCGAATATTTATATAAGGTTGGCCTTATTAATAGGAGCAAATGTATTGGGGCTTATGGGTTTTGCCCTAGTACTTTTCACTATAGTAGCCCACATGTGCAGTTTGAGATCATTTGGGGTGCCATATATGTCACCCTTTGCACCTGTAAGCACAATTGACTTAAAGGATAGTCTGATTAGGCTTCACCATGAAAAAATGTATACAAGACCTAGGACTATTATATGGAACAATAAATTTAAATAAAGGGGTTAAAGAGGAAAGCCTATGAAAAATAATAAAAAAATAATAAAAATTTGCCTATACTTATTCTTTACAATGATTATTATTTCCGGATGCTGGGATAACAAGGATATAAATCAAAGAAATTTCATTTCTGCTATGGCTATTGATAAGGCAGCAGATGGTAAAGTTGAATTGACCTTACAGGTGCTAAGACCAAATATTATTAGGGCAAATATAGAGCAGGGGACAAAAGAAAGATCAATATGGGTATCAACCACCGAAGGGGAAACGATATTTGAGGCTGTTAGGGATCAACTAAAGGTTATTAATAGAAAACCTTTTTATAATTATTTAAGGATTATTTTCATAGGGGAGGACCTGGCTAAGGATGGTATTAATGACATAATAGATTTTTTTATACGAAATAGCGAGGTAAGATTAATTCCAAAAGTAATAATAACAAAAGGAATGGATGCTAAAAAGATAATCATGGCGGATAGTGAGTTAGATAACATTCCTACCCTTCATTTAGAGGGAATTCTAAAAAACAATGTATCAGAGGCTAAAACTAGGGATATTGACTTAATAGGAGTGGCCCATGACCTAACTTCTGCACGTGGCTATGGGGTCATTGCTTCGGCTATTGGTCAGAATGAAACATTAGAAAACATAAAAGATTATAAAATTGAAGGAACTGCAGTTTTTCTTAGAGATAAATTAGCAGGTTATTTAGACACAACTGAAACAAGGGGATTTTTGTTTATTAAAGATGAGGTGGACAGTGGAATAATTAACGTAGAAAATCCCTTAGAAAAAAATAAATTGGTGGCAATTGAAATAAAAAAAACTTCTGGGAATATGAAAGTTGTTATGGGAGAAAAGGGAATAATACTAAAAGTGGATGTAAAAATTGGGGCAGCACTTGGTGAAGAACAGGGTAAGGCAGATCTGGCCAAGGAAGAGAATATTAGAAAACTAGAAAATGAAATAGAAAATGAAATAAAAAGAGAAATCAAGAAGATTGTTGATTTGGCACAAAAAAAATTCAAATATGATTTTTTTGGTTTTAGTAATAAAGTATATGAAAAGTATCCCCACTATTGGGACGAAATTAAGGATAACTGGGAAGAGGAATTTTCTCAATTACCCTTGGAGACCAATATTAAGGTTAAGATAGATAGAACTGAAAGAATTGCTGAACCAATTATTGCCCAATAAGGGAGTGATAAATAGTGTTATTATTAATTTTTGCTTTAATTATAATTATTTTTATAGATACAAAAACCATACTAAAGGGTCAAAGTAAAAAAACCTATATAATATATTTTTTCTTGATTTCTTTAGGTTTTATAATAAATGGATTTCTGGTTTTGGATAGGGCTCCTAAGACCAATCCTATAACTATTATTGAGAAAATAGTAGAGATATTTATTTAGGAGGAAAAATGAATAATAAAGAAATTAAAATTTCTCCAATACAATTTTTATTTTTAGCCTTAACCCTAGTGTTTAGGGATTTTCACATAATGAACCCTTCGAGATTTGCAAAGCAGGATGCTTGGATTGCATTTTTAATGGGTATGTTTTTGGGATTAATAATGATTAGTATTTATTTGCTGATTGCTAAACTCCATCCTGGAAAAAACTTAGTTGAAATCTTACTTGACAGCTTTGGTAAATACATTGGATTTGTATTTTCAATTATATATATATGGTTTTTTATACATTTATCCACTTTAATCTTAAGGGCATTTTCTGAATATATGGTGATAATAAATTACTTTGAAACACCCCAGTATTTCATAATAATTACCTTGATGCTGGCGCTTATTTATATATTAAGAAGAGGTTTTGAAGTTATTGCCAGAATTTCAGAATTATTTGTACCCATACTTATATTGTTTGTATTGTTACTTTTCTTTATATTAACAAATAAATTTAATTATAATTTTTTATTACCAATACTAAAAGATGGGGTAATTTCTATTATGGATACTATATTTATGATATCCAACTTTCCATTTGGCGGACTAATTATACTTCTAATGATTTTTCCCTACCTTAATGAAAGAAATAAGATGGTAAAGTATACCTATTGGTCTGTTTTTATTGGTAGTTTATTAATGTTAATGATTATATTTAGGGATTTATTGGTACTGGGACCTAATATATTATCCAATGTAGTTTTTCCGCCTAATATTTCCACTTCCCTAATTCAAACAACAGTATTAGAGCCTTTTATATCTATGAATCTATTAATCACAGTGGCAGGTTTTCTATCACTAAGTATTCATTCTACAATTGTGGCTATAGGGACACTTTTTAAATTAGAGGAAGAAAAACCTTTAATTATTCCGGTTGTATTAATAATCATAGGAATATCCCTTTGGCAATTTGATAACATATCGGAAATCTTTAGTTTTTTAACTGAGGTTTATCCCTACTATTCTTTTGCCTTCCAGGGGATAATTCCCCTATTAATTCTTATAATATCCTATATAAAAAGAAAGAGCCAACGAGGATTTAATTAGGTATTTGTGTTATTAAAGTTTCCATATTGTAAAAATCTATCTATGTATTTTGCAACTTGAAGGTCCCGGTGTATTTCCTTGTGATTTAAAGGCAGAATTATATAGTCCTTTGCATTTTCGTAAAGGGCTGAATTAATTTCTATCCGACCATCATTGCAAGAGCCCAATAGCTTGCCGAGAAATAAGTTGCTTTTATTACCGGCTATTACTCCTATATCAGCTTGTTTTTCATTTGTAAGTTTTAACTTCTCAATCTCGTCGCACTTTAAGGATTTTAGGGTTTTAGAAATCCTTGTAAATGTTTTAAAAACTTCTGATGCAATATCTGCCAATTGGCATCCCTTATTAGGGGTAGCAACCAGGACACACCTATGTATTTTATCTATATATAGGGTGTTACTTAAAAACAACCTAATAATAAGGCCTCCAGTACTATGGCCTACAAGGTTAATCTTTTCACCTATTTCTAAATTATTAATTACTTGATTTACTTTTTTTTCGAAAATATTTGCTGCTCTCTCAATATTACTGAAGGTAAGGGGTAAATCTACCAGTATAATACCATATCCAAGCTTTTCAAGATTTCCTTTCAAGTCAACCATATCCCTATATGTCCTTAAATATCCATGTACTAAAATTACCTTTTCATTCATTTCCTATATTAACCTCTTATGCTTTTGATTGTAATAGTATTTTCATTAGCATAAAAGTATATTCTTTAAATTAAAGGCAAAATTAGCTAAGGTGGTTTGATTTTCAAACTACCTTAATTTTATATTCCTAATATTAGTGAAGCCAGTGTAAAATATAGCATGAGGGATGCAGCATCAACTACTGTAGTGATCAAGGGTCCTGCCATAATAGCCGGATCAAGTTTTAGTTTTCTGGCTCCTAGGGGCAATATACCTCCAATTATTTTTGCCATAACTACAGTGGCAAATAATGTAATGCTTACGGTAATGGAAAGATTTAAAGCAATTTTTTGTATAAAATAAGTTCGAAGGAAATTTACAGATGCTAAAACTAGACCCACTATGGCACTTATTTGCATTTCCTTAAACATTACCTTAAGGTAATCCTTAGTTTCAATTTCTCCCAATGCCATACCACGAATAATTAGGGTTGAAGATTGGGTACCTGCATTCCCACCTGTATCCATAAGCATTGGTATAAATGCAGCAAGAACAACTACTGATTCTAAAACAGTTTCAAAGCGGTGAATAATATTTTCTGTAAAGGTGGCAGAAATCATAAGTATTAATAACCAGGTTATCCTATGTTTTGATAAAGAAAATATGCTTGTTTTAAGGTATTCGGTTTCCGATGGTTGCATTGCTGCCATCCTTTGAAAGTCCTCAGTACTTTCCTGTTCAATAACATCTAGGATATCGTCAAAGGTAATTATACCTATTAAGCGGTCTTCATTATCTACTACAGGTAAAGCCATAAAGTCATATTTTTTAAAGATATGAGCAACCTCTTCCTGATCATCATGGGTATTTACATAGACCACATCAGTCTCCATAATTTCCTCAATGGTGGTTTCAGATTCACTAATTACTAGCTTCCTAAGGGAGACTATTCCTTCAAGTTTTCTATTTTTATCGGTAACATAACAGGTATAAATTGTTTCCTTGCTAATACCAGTTTCTTTGATTAAGACCATGGCTTCCTTTACTGTAATATCCTTCCTAAATTCAACATATTCAATAGTTGTTAAACTACCTGCTGAATCTTCTGGATAGTTTAAAAATTGGTTGATTAATTTCCTTCCCTCATATTTGGTATTTTTAAGTATTTTTGTAACTAGATTTGACGGTAATTCTTCTAGAAAGTCTATCATATCATCAAAATACAGTTCATCCATAATATATTGGGTTTCTTTTTCAGTAATAGCATTAACTATAGTCATTTGATCATCACTAGGAAGGAAAGAGAAAACTTCTGCTGCCACATCCTTGGGTAATAATCTGAACAAAATTAAAATTTCACTTTCTATTAAATCATCAAATAATTCCGCTATGTCTACAGGATTTAGGGTAATTACTTCTTCATGGACGGCTTTCCACCTTTTTTCATGGATTAATTTTAGGATTTTTTCTGTCATTATAAATGCCTCCTTGGTAGAACCATTTATCCTTATAGATAGTTATGGCTCTAAAGTATTGATATAATGCATATAAGTTTTTCCGAGGGACCGGCCCAGTATCCATAACTATCACTCCCTTTCAAAAAAAATCTCCACCCAATAGTAGAGAAAAATTTTCTTACATTGAGCTTTGACACTGTAAAGCATAGACATTAAAGTCAGCTACATTAAAAACCACCTTCTCGATAGCCTTTGTTAACCCATTGGAATCTCTAGATTTTTCTGGGTAGTAGCATATATCCTCACAGGAGCCTCACCTAACATAAATATTTAGTTTCTATATATCATTATATTCCTAAAAAATGATAAGTGTCAATAAAAAGGAATAAAAGTCTTATTTAGACATGTTCTTTACATAATTTTCATAGGTAATATTATATGATTGCAACATTCTCTTTAAAAGATTAGGTGTATCTAATTCATAGGGGCATTTGCTTTTACATTGACCACATTCGATACAATCATTAATACGATCCATTTTTCCTCTCCAGTCAACTGTCATATAAGGTTCAATGGGAGAGCGATCTAACATATAGGACATTCTAGCTGCCGTAGAAATAGGTATTTCAACAGGACAGGGCATGCAATATCCACATCCTCTACAAAAACTACCAGATAATTCTTTACGATCTTTTTCTATTATTTCTTGCATCTCCTGGTCCATCTTAGGGGGATTGGCTTCCAAAGAAATAAATTCATCTAATTCCCATTCCCTTTGTATACCCCAAATAGGAACAACATTTTCATATTGTCTTAAAAAAGTAAAGGTGGATGCAGCATTTGTAATAAGACCCCCAGATAGACCTTTCATGGCAATCAAACCTATATTATGCTTTTTGCAAAGGTCTATTAAGCTTAGGTCCTCCTGGGATGATATTGAAGATAGAGGAAATTGTACTGTGTCATAAAGACCAGAAACAACAGCATCCTTTGAAATTTTTAATTGATGATTTGTAATACCTATAAATCTGGTTTTTCCCATTTCCCTTGCCTTTAATAGTGCTTCATAAAGACCACTTCCATCGCCAGGCATAGGTAGAAATGAAGGGTTATGTAATTGCAATATATCTACATAATCTGTTTTTAGATTTCTTAGGCTAATATCAATATGTTCCAATAACTCTTTCCCCGTTGTACCATGACTTTTAGTAGAAATAACTATATTTTCTCTAACATGAGAAAGTCCATATCCTATTTTCTCTTCACTATCACTGTACATTCTGGCAGTATCAAAATAATTTATCCCGTTATCATAGGCTTTCCTAAGCAGGTAGCCAGCATCTTCTTTAGAAATTCTTTGTACAGGTAAGGCTCCAAAACTAGTTCGGCCCACCATTAAATTTGTTCTTCCCAGAGACACTTTTTCCATGATATACCCCTTTTCTATAGAATTCTGTAAATTTATTATACCATGTTATATAATATTCTGCATAGAAGCTAGTATTTTAGATGATAATTAAGTTAGTTACCACAAAATTTAAGGGGAGTTTGCAGTGAAGAAATTAGACTTACCATTTTATCAAAGTAATTCTGTAATTTTGGCACAAGAATTATTAGGAAAATATCTTGTTAGGCAAATAGATAAACAGAAAATTATTACCAAGATTGTTGAAACAGAAGCATATATGGGTCCAGAAGACAAGGCGGCACATTCCTATAATAATCGGCGAACTCTGAGAACAGAGGTTATGTTTGGTCGAGCAGGCATAGCCTATGTTTATATGATATATGGAATGTATTATTGTTTAAATGTGGTAGCTGGGAAAGAGGGTATCCCTGAAGCCGTTTTAATAAGGGGAGTGGAACCTATAAAGGGTTTAGAAATATTAAAGAAGAATAGAAAGATTAAAAGTACAAAGATACAAAACTTGACTAATGGACCGGGAAAACTTTGCCAGGCATTGGATATTGATAAGTCGCTAAACGGCAGTGACTTAATTTTAGAAAATGATATATATATTTTAGATAGGGGTGAAAGACCAGATATAGCCATATCCAAAAGAATTAATATCGGATATGCAGAGGAATATGTAGACAAACCCTGGAGATTTTTTATTAAAGACAATAACTATGTATCAAGATCATAAGACAGGAAATAATAATGAGGATTGGAAAGATATTTTCCAGCCTCTTTTTATTTAGTAAGAAGGTTCTACTTTTATTCAATGTATAGATAAAGCTAATTTCCATATAATACATACAAACTAAAGATTAAAACATAGGAGTGATTGAAATTAAGGCTGTTATTATGGCAGGTGGTGAGGGGACCAGACTTAGACCTTTAACTTGTCCTCTTCCAAAACCGATGGTACCAATTTTGAATATACCGATAATGGAATATATTATAAAGCTTCTAAAAAGAAATAATATTGAAGAAATAGCAGTTACCCTTGCCTATTTACCAGATACTATCATAGATTATTTTGGTGATGGCGCTAATTGGGGAGTGAATATTTCTTATTTTATTGAAGAAACTCCTTTAGGAACTGGAGGTAGTGTAAGGAATGCCCATGACTTTTTAGATGACACCTTTATAGTAATCAGTGGGGATGCATTGACAGATATTGATATTGGAAAATCAGTAGATTTCCATAGGGAAAAATGTTCAAAGGCTACCTTAGTTTTAAAGAGGGAGGATAATCCCCTAGAGTACGGAGTTATTATAACGGATGAAAAGGATAGAATTATTAGATTTTTGGAGAAACCTAGTTGGGGTGAAGTTTTCAGTGACACTATAAATACAGGTATATATATTTTAGAACCGGAAGTAATGGAATATTATAAAAAAGGGGATAAATTTGATTTTAGTAAAGATTTGTTTCCCAAACTTTTAGAGGATCAGGTGCCAATGTTTGGATATATTAGTGAGGACTATTGGTGTGACATTGGAGACATAGCAACATACACCCAATCCCAATTTGATGTACTAAATGGATTGGTTGAAATAGATGACCTTCTAAAAAATTATAATGAAATAGAAAAAGGAGTTTGGATGGAAGGGGAAGTCATATACAGTGAGGGTGTAACTTTTCAACCTCCTGTAATAATAGGACCTAATAGTTTTATAAAAAACAATACAAGTATAGGACCTAATTGTGTAATAGGCAGCAATTGTAAAATAGGCTTTGCTACTAGCATAAAAAACTCCATAATCTGGAATAATACCTATCTAGGAGATAATGTTCAATGTCGGGGAAGTATAATATGCAATGATGTTGCTATTGAAGATAGGGTTAACCTCTATCAGCAGTCGGTGGTGGGAAATGGTGCAAAAATACAATCTGGAGTCACCATTAATCCTAATATTAAGATATGGCCTTTTAAGAATGTAGAGGAGGACACAATAATAAATCAACACCTTATTTGGAGGGATAATGCTAGGAAAATATTATTCGGTTATAGGGACATTAGTGGTTTATTAAATATAGACATTACACCAGAATTTGCATCCCAGTTGGGATCTGCCCTAGCTTCCACTATCCCAGAAAATAAAGGGCAATTTATAGTATGCTCTGATTCAAACAAAGGTAGTTTAATGGTAAAAAGGGCCATAAGTACTGGTATTATTTCTACTGGTAGAGGTGTAATTGACATAGGAACAGGACACTTACCTTTCCACCGTTATGCTATTAAATATTTCAGTGGACAGGGCGGTGTTTATATTAGTGGGGAACTGGGAGACCCAAATAGAATTCATATTGAAATTATGAACAAATCAGGAGCAAATATTGAAAGACAAATAGAAAGACAAATAGAAAATATCTTCAACAGGGGGGATTTTGAAAGGGTAAATAATGAACAAATGTCGAGAATAATAAGGCAAGAAGGATTTTCATCTCAATATATAAATAAAGCTAGTTCCTTAATAAAAAAACTTGATGGAAAAGTTATGAAGGATAAAAGTGTGGTAATAGGATCTACTTCTGACAGTATTCTTGGTCTAGGCTCTGCAATATTGGGATCTGCTGGATATGGGGTATTCAAGGTTAAAACTTCAGGGAAACCAGAAGAATACATTCCTCTTATAGAAAGCCAAATTAAAAATAACAGTTCGAATATGGGTGTATTTATATATGAAAAGGGTGACGAACTTATTTTATTCGATAAAAATGGTGAAAAGATTCAACAGGAGGATTATCAATTACTTGCCTATCTTCTAATTTTAAAAAAAGGTGGTCAGAATTTAGTAGTCCCCCATACTTTTCCTGAGGTAATTGAAGATATAGCAAAACAATATAATAGCAGGGTTATTCGCACTAAATCAGCTCCTTCTGAGGTGATGAATCAAATGCTATCTGGAAAGGGGGATGAAAGGACAAAGCTTTTAACTTATGCCATGCATTATGATGGAATATGGGCAACAGCGATAATAGCAGATTATTTGTTTAGGGAAAATGTTTCTTTAGCCGAATTTAAAAAGGAAATACCAAAATATTTTTATAAAAAAGCAAATTTAAAATGTAAATGGGAAGATAAGGGTAGGGTGTTAAAAGAGGTAATATCAAATAGTCCAAGGGAAGACTTGGAGCTATTTGAGGGGGTAAAGTTTAAGAATAAAAAGGGCTGGGCTCTTGTCCTTCCTGACAGCGAAAAACCATTATTTAATCTATATGTCCAAGGTGCTACCGAGGAGTTTGCAGAGGAACTATCAATCTTTTTTACAGACAAAATTAAAAAATTAATTAATGGTGAATAAGGATATTAAAAACATGCTAAGAAGAAAGGTTGATGGATATGATTGAAATAAATGATGTACTACTAAGCCCTGAACAATTACAACAGCATGGAATACGTGTTGCAGAAAATCATAGACTATCTCCCAAGGATAAAACTGCTGTTTCCCTAAAGGGCAGATTAAAAAGAAATTATGATGAAGTATTTAACATATATAGAAATTTAAATAGGGATATAAAAGACGATATTTATTTAACACCTGCATGTGAATGGTTGTTGGATAACTTTTATATCCTAGAGAACCAGGTTAAAAGTATTTATCAGAGTTTAAACAGGGAAAGAACTCATAAGTTAAAAGTTCTTGAAAATGAAAATTTAAGGGGGATGTTAAGAATATATGCTTTATCCCTGGAACTGGTTTCCCATAGTGATGGTAGGATAGATGAAAAGCTAATGGTAGACTTTTTAAAGGCATATCAGACAAGAAAGACTCTCACAATAGCTGAATTATGGGCATTACCCTTGATGTTAGTCATGGCATTAATTGAAAATATTTATTTAATTTCCAAAAGGATTGAAGAGGCTCAATCTCAACTGAGAACAATAAAAGGATGGGAAGGGCTAGAAAATGAACAATTATTCATAAGTATTAAGAAACATATAGAAAGCAAAGGGGATATTCATCCAATATTAGCGGAATACCTTGTTAAGGTTCTCAGAAAAAACGGCATACATAATCATGAGTTTGAATCTTATCTTCGGGACAAATTAGAAAAAAGAGAGGAAAATCTAGAGGACATATTACAACAATCCTACCACCAACAAGCTGGTGGTAAGGTTTCCATTGGTAATTCTATCACCAGTATTCATACCATAGCAAATTTAAATTGGAATAAGATAGTTGAGGAACTCTCGGCAGTAGAAAGAATATTAAGGAAAGATCCCTCCGGTATATATAATCAAATGGATTTTGAATCTAGGGATTATTATAGAAGAAAAATAATAGCCATAGCAAAAGAATGTAAGACAGCTGAAAGCTATGTTGCAAAAAAGGCTATTGAATGTGCTCAGGGCTTTGCCAATAAGGAAGTAATCATAAAAAGAAAGCATGTGGGTTATTATCTAATAGATAGTGGAAAACAACAATTATATAATTCCCTAGGAAAACAGGGTAGAATAAGCAATGTTGAAAAACTTTCCTCCTATACCACACCTATCTTTTTTTCCATGGGTATTTTAGCCATATTTTTTGGTATATATGGGTATTTCCAATATATAAATAATAATTTAAGTATAGCTAATGGTATTAGTTTAGGTATTTTTATAGTTTTACTGTCTATAATACCTTCCAGTGATATTTTTATAGGACTTTATAATTGGCTTCACATTAGGAACACTAAGCCTAGGTTTATTCCCAAGTTAACTTTTCCAAATGGTATAGGGGAGGAAAATGCTAGCCTTATTGTTATGCCCACCCTTCTTAGTGACCCTGAAAGTGTTGAAGGATCGATAAAGCAATTAGAGGTCCACTATCTTTCTAACAGAGATGATAATTTTTATTTTGCTATAGCTGGTGATTTTATAGATGGGGATGAGGAACACCTGGAAGGGGACCAGGAAATTTTAAATATTGCTAAAAGGGCAATAGATCACTTAAATAAAAAGTATGAGAGAAAACCTTTTTTATTTTTTCATAGACATAGAACAAAGTCAGAAGCTCAGAACAGGTGGATGGGTTGGGAAAGAAAGAGGGGGGCTCTAATAGAACTAAACAACCTACTAAGGGGTGAGGAGGATACATCCTATAGTTTTATTGTAGGAGATTTAGATAAAATTCCTAAAATTAAATATATTATAACCTTAGATAGGGATACTAGTTTACCAATTGGAGAAGGGAAAAAGCTTGTGGGTGCCATAGCCCACATCCTTCATGAACCTATCATAAATACAGAAAAGAATGTGGTTGTAGAAGGCTATGGACTGATACAACCAAGAATAAGTTTAGATATCGAAAGTGTTAATAAAACATATTTTTCAAGGATATTTGCTGGTCAGGGGGGAATTGACCCCTATACAATGGCAATTTCTGATGTATACCAGGATTTATTTGGGGAAGGTATTTTTACGGGGAAAGGAATCTATCATATTGATACATTTCGAAAATGTTTAGGTAATTCCCTACCCATAAATGCAATTCTAAGCCATGATTTATTAGAGGGTAGTTATATACGGACTGGTTTGGCTAGCGATATTCAATTAATTGATGGCTATCCCCCTAATTACAATTCTTATATGGCAAGACTTCATCGATGGGTTAGGGGGGATTGGCAGCTAATACCATGGCTATCTAATAATGTTATAGATGATAGGGGGGAAAAGGTTAAAAACCCATTAAATAGCCTATCTAAGTGGAAGATTGTTGACAATCTTAGAAGGAGCCTAATGTCTATTATTAATTTAGTTTTTATAATATTGGCAATTTTATTTTTTCCCGGAAATATTTTTATATGGTTAAGTTTACCATTGTTTTCAATATTTTTTCCAACAATACTAGGGGTTTTTAATTATTTTACTAAAAAAGATAAAATTATAGCAAGGGAAAGATTTAATGGCAACATGGTTTTCGGTTTAAAAGCATCTATATATCAGGGCTTACTATCTTATACATTTTTGGCACATCATAGCTATGTAATGATGGATGCTATTGTTCGAACTCTTTATCGTGTTAAAATCTCCAAAAAGAATATGCTAGAATGGAAAACTGCTGCGGATGTTGAAAAAAGCTTAGCCAATGATGCTAAGGGATACTTGATCAGGATGAGATGGGCAATTATAATTTCTTTTGTTTTTATATTTTTAACACTTTGGACAAACCAAGCAAGGACTTTTCTATCTATTATTTTGTCTTTGCCATGGTTACTTTCCCCAATTATGGCAAAAAAGGTTAGTGAAGAAAAGGCTACAAAGGAAGAGTTAAGAAAAGAAGATAAGATAGTACTAGGCGGTTTATGTAGAAAAATGTATGCCTATTATGAAGATTTTGCCGGTGAAGAAGATAATTTTTTACCCCCTGATAATTACCAAGTAAAACCCTATAACGGAGTAGCTCATCGAACCTCCCCAACTAATATTGGCTTCTTATTAATGGCAATATTATCAGCTCGGGACTTTGGTTATATTACCACCCTAGAAATGATAAGAAAGGTTAGGGATACACTTACCACCATTAAGAAGCTGGAAACTTGGAATGGTCACTTATATAACTGGTATGATACACAAAGACTGGAAGTATTAAATCCTCCCTATATATCAACAGTTGATAGTGGTAATTTCATAGCTTATTTAATGACTTTAAAGGTGGGATTAAAGGATTGCTTAAATGAAAATCTAATCGGAATAAATAATGTTAAGGGTTTGGCACGTACCCTTCAGCTAAGCAGGCCTAATGATCACAGTCTAATAAAACCCATTCGTGATAAAAGTGAAAGAAAAAGTATTACATTAGGGGAATGGATGGATTTATTAGATATTGTGGGTGAATTAGCCTGTGATGACAGCTATTGGTCAAACAAACTATCTATATTAATCAAGGGACATAAAAATTTATTGGAAAAGTTCTTTCCAAAAATAATGTTGGAAGAAAGAAATACCTTTGGAAGAGTTGAAGAACTTATAAAGCCTTTAGATTATATTCAAAAAAATAATAGTCTACTAGATTTAGAAGTAAGGTATAAAGAACTAAGGAATAAATTAATAAATTTAGATAGGGAAGGAAATAAAACAAGGGATATAGGTATTGATATTAGGGAAATAATAGATGACTTAGACCGGTGCCTAGAAAATATCGAAAACACAAAAAATAATGTCTATGATTATATAATAGATGTTAAAAATCTTATAAAAAAGACGGATTTTAGCCAATTATATAGTAAGGAAAGGCAACTATTTTCTATTGGTTATAATGCACAAGAGGAAAAATTAACAGATTCTTATTATGACTTGTTAGCCTCTGAAGCAAGAATTATTAGTTACTTAGCCATTGTTCAAGGAAAGGTTCC
>CAYMVC010000009.1:0-9006 GCA_964393755.1 uncultured Eubacteriaceae bacterium
ATAGATTTTATAAATAGTCTAAGCAAATTAGAACCCTATGGAGTGGGTAATCCAAAACCCCTATTTATAATAAAGAACATAGAAGTAAACAGTAGTTGGACTAGGTCCTGCGGAAATGACAATTCACATTTAAAATTTTCCGGTAAGAAGAACAATATTTTTTTAAATGGTATAGGATTTTCCCTTGCTAATAAATATAATTCCCTAAGTTCACCTAAAGAGGTAGATGTGGCCTTTTATACAGACATTAATGATTATAAAGGGGAGAAAAAACCCCAAATGATCATAGAGGATTTAAGGGCAATATAAAAGATAGTTTCTTCTTTATTTATTATGTAAATTAATATAAAATATAGCTAAACCAAGACAAAAGGTTAATGGTTTATAGAAAGGCGGCATGCTAGGTGTCTGATACTAATAATATTCATCGCTTAAATATTGATGGGAAAGAAATTATACTAATAGGTACTGCTCATGTATCAAAATATAGTGCTGAAGAGGTTAAGGAAATAATTGATGTTGAACGACCTGATTCGGTCTGTATTGAATTAGATGAAGAAAGATATAAGTCTATAACAGATCGGGATAAATGGAAGAATATGAACATTATTAATGTTATAAAAGAAAAAAGGTCTATTATGCTTTTAATAAATTTAATCCTATCTTCTTACCAAAAAAAGATGGCTAACCAATTTGATATAAAACCAGGTCAGGAAATGATTCAAGGTATTCAATCTTCTAAGGAATTGGGTGCTAACCTAATACTGGCAGATAGAAATATTCAAACTACCTTTAAAAGGATTTGGAGGGGAGTAGGATTTTGGGGGAAAATCAAGCTATTTTATTCCATAATCTTTAGTATTTTTGATGATGAAGAAATCAGTGAAGAGGACTTAGAAAGGATGAAGACAGAGGATATGTTATCTTCAGCCCTAAATGAACTTTCTACTAGCTTTCCTAAATTAAAAAAACACTTAGTAGATGAAAGAGACCAATACCTGGCACAAAAGATTAAAGATGCTCCAGGGAATAAAATTGTGGCTGTCCTGGGTGCTGCCCATATTCCTGGTATAAAAAAGGAAATATATAATGACCATGATTTAGAAGAACTATCTTCAATACCCCCCAAGACTTTCACATCCAAGATTGCAGGTTGGATTATACCTGGAATTATAATAGGGCTCATTATATCTACCTTTTCAATAGATAAAAATACCGGTGCAGAACAAATAATTAGTTGGATATTATGGAATGGTTCATTATCAGCAATTGGCACAGCTATGGCATTCGGACATATATTATCTATTTTAACGGCTTTTTTAGCTGCACCTATAACATCATTAAATCCATTTTTGGCAGCAGGTTGGTTTGCTGGAATAGTGGAAGCCTTTATCAGAAAACCTAATGTGGAGGATTTTGAAAACCTTTCAGATGATATTTTTACATTAAAGGGATTCTGGAAGAATAAAGTGACAAGGGTCTTATTGGTAGTAATATTTGCAAACCTTGGAAGCTCTATTGGGACATGGGTAGGGGGAGCAGATGTTATCCGGATGTTTTTTAAAACATTGGGATAAATAATTAGATTAATATTAAAGTCTAGGAGGGGTTATTATGAATAAAAGAAGATATAATAAACTTGTTAGAGATGGTATACCCCAAATTATAAGGGATAATGGTGGAAAATGTACCAGCCGAATACTAGAGGAAGAAGAATACAAGGAAGAATTAATAAATAAATTATATGAAGAAATTCAAGAATTTAAGGCTGGATGGAGCGAGGAAAAACTTGCAGACATTTTAGAAGTTCTTCATGCAATAGCAGATATAAAAGAATATGAAATGATGCACATAGATTATATTAGAATGAATAAAAAAGAAAGACGGGGAGGATTTGAAGGACGGGTATTATTAGTTGATATTGAAGAATAATTAGGATTCTAAAGCCAGTATTATTATGACAAACAGGGGTGGAAGAAGTATGGAAAGGGAAGCTGTTATAGATTATTATATAGCTAACGGAAAGGTTGAGTCCACAGGCAATATGGATATATTTGACCAGATCAGTAAAGCAGCAGTTTATGAAGTTATAAAAATTATCGATGGAATACCTCTTTACTTTAATGAACACTTGAATCGAATGAAAAATTCCCTAAAGGGTTTAGGAAAAGAGTTGGATAAATCTGAAGAAGAAATATTAAAAGAGATTATAAAGTTAGTAGAATTAAATAAGGAAGATTTTATAAATGTAAAATTAGTCTATGATTTTACTGAGACTAGGGAAAACTTTTTGACTTATTTTTTAGCCAGTGAATATCCTCAGAGTGAAAAATACAAAAATGGGGTACATACAATTACCTTTTCTGGTGAAAGAAAGGACCCGAATATAAAGACAATTAGTGGTTCTTTTAGAGGCAGGGTTGGAAAGGCAAGGGAAGATAATAATGCCTTTGAAGCATTATTAATAGACGAAAAAGCCTATATAACAGAGGGAAGCAGGTCAAATATTTTTTTTATAAAAGAAGGCCAGATTATAACTCCTCCCGGCGGACAGGTTCTCTTAGGGGTAACAAGGAATTATGTTATTAAAATATGTGATAAATTAAATATTAAAGTTAGGGAAGAGTTAATATCTACCAAGGAGCTAAAAGAATTAGAAGGGGCATTTATTACTGGTACCACTGTAGATGTTTTACCAATCTCATCTATAGATAATGTTAAGTTACCAACAATAAATAATAGGATAATGAAGAAAATCATTAAATCCTATAATATTAAAATGGAAGAGAACATTAGTGAATTAAGAGAATTTTTAAAAGATAGAGGTATTATTTAGTTCTTAGATAAAGCTTCTTCATATATAAATATATTGAATAGAATAGGGGGATAAATATGCAGTTTCATAAAATCATTGAGCAAAGAAAATCCATAAGGGATTTCAAGGAAGTAAATCTGGAAAACAAAGATATCGAAGCATTAATGGATTTTGCCGAAAGTGTGGACTCTATTGAAGGGAATATTTCAACAACATTTTATTTTGTAAGAGATGGTCATAATGCATTTAAAAGCATGGTAGGATATGCAGGTTACTATGGAATGCCCATTGATGCACCCCATTACCTATTGTTATTGGCAGAAAAAGAAGGCAATTATAAATTGAATGCTGGTTATATGATGGAACAGGTACTTGTAAAAGCTATGGATATGGAGATAGGTACCTGCTGGATAGATATACAAGAGGAAAAATATAAGGAATTAAAAAGAGCATTAAAGGTTGATGGTGAAGGAGAAATTCTTGCTATTGTTGCCCTAGGTTACCCTAAAACAAATATATTTGGTATTGAAGTTCCACCAACAGGAAGGAAATCTATAGAGGAATTTGTCTATGGGAAAACATGGGGAAAATTAATGGATCTTGACCAACTAAGCCAAAGAGGTTTAGATGAAGTTTTCTATTATGCCCGTTATGCCCCCTCCTGGGGGAATATTCAACCCTGGAAATTTATAATTGCCGATTGTAGGCTTATATTAACAATGTATTTGGAAAGTGAAGGCAAGGAATTAGAAGATCATGATTTGGAATGCGGAATTATGATGTTATATATTGAAAAAATGATGCATAAGCAAGGGATACAAGGAAAATGGGATTTAAATACCAAATACTTAGATAGAGATGAATACGAAATTCCCAAAAACTATAAAATGATGGGTTGGTTCCCCTTATAATATTTAAAAATCTGGATAGATAAAGATCCAGATTTTTATTTTGTAGCCAATTTTAAAGGTAATTTTATAACAGAACCTTCATTCATCTCCACAAGGTCAACATTTTTAGAAGTAATTAGGGGGATGAAAATATATTTTCCTAAAGATCTTCCATATTGGACACTGTAGGTCTTGGTATGGGTAGGAAGGAAAATAACACTTTCCCTATCATTTTCCTCTAAGTCTAGATAAAAAGAAGACTGTTCTCCAATAATATTAAAATCATTCATAATTATTTTCAAAATAGGTCTAGATTTGCACCAAACCCAATCTCCAAACCTTTCAACAAAATCCACCTTTGAATTCTTATCAATTTCCCATTTAATATGTAAGATATGGGGAATTATTTGTCCTATTACTATTTTGTTACTTCCTTCCATATTGCTATCCTCCTTTTTACCTTAATTAATTAAGTTTATGTACAATGGACAAACAATATTACAAAGAATAAAGGATTCCATAGTATAAATTTAAGGAAGAGTGGAATATATAAGTTAGCAGTGTTTAAAAAAAGGAGTGGAAGACTTGAATGTTAGTTGTTCTTACTAGGTCAATAATATTATATGGATCAGTTTTACTTGTTATTAGGTTGATGGGTAAAAGGCAAATTGGTGAATTGCAACCCTTTGAATTAGTAATAACAATTATGATTGCAGAATTTGCCGCAGCACCAATAGAAAACACTGACATACCTTTACTTAATGGAATTATTCCAATGTTCACTCTTTTATTTTTAGAAACCCTATTGTCATTTATAATGCTAAAGAGTGAAGGAGCAAGGAAAATAATAGATGGTAGACCTTCAATAATTATGAATAAGGGGAAGCTAGTTTATAAAGAATTTAGAAAACAAAGAATTAATATTAATGATCTTTTAGAACATTTAAGGATAGATGGCTACTTTAATCTCCATGAATTAGAATATATTTTAATAGAACCGGATGGTCAATTGAGTGTTCTACCTAAATCCCAGTATCAACCAGTAACAGGTAAGGACATGAATATTCCACAAGAAACTATAGCCATTCCCATCAATTTAATCCTTGATGGAAAACGAAATAGAGAGAATATGGAATTAGCTAAATGTGATGATAAATGGTTAAATAGTCAATTAAGAGCCCAGGGTTATAATGATGATAAGGATATTTTGATTGCCTATATAGATGGCAAAAAAGATTTATATGTCCAGGCTAAATAAGAAGGGAGACAATAGGATAGGTGCGTATTTTCTGGATTTCTCTGATTATAATAATAATACTTATCGCTTCCAGTATTTTTTACTCAAATTTACTGGAACAAAAATTTAATAAGATTGTATTAAAGATTGAAGATATGATGGAAAAAATTTATGTGGAGGATTGGGAAGCCGCTATGGTTGATATAAAGGACATTAGAAAAGATTGGGAAGGTATGTCAGACTTTTGGAGTGTTTTTATTGAACACAAAGAATTAGACAATATTCAAGTATCAATATTAAAAGCTGAGGCATATATTGCCATGAGTGATGAGTTATCAACTAAGGCAGAATTATCTTCTTTAAAGTTTTTAGTAGAGAATATATATTTAGGTGAAAAGCTAAAACTAGGAAACATTTTTTAATGAAAGTTTTTAAAGGGTTGGGGTATCCGTTGATATTTGGTAAATAACATCCTTTCTTTCAACAATTAAGCTAATTTTTTTTCTGAGTTCTTCATCTTTTTTTATGTGATTAACCAGTTTTCCCACTGGATTTATAGCTACTGGATGACCTACTATTTTAAGCATATCAAAATCTCCATGGGTATCCCCATATGCAAAGCTTTTTTCCATATCAATATCATATTGGACCACAAAGTTCATAATTGCCTTGTTTTTACTGGCCGAATCCCACATTTGATTAATTTCACCTGTAAAATTATTATCCTTGTCAAGGTAATATTCTGTGCCTTTGAAATATTTTACATTATATTTTTCAGCCATTTTTGATAATAAAAAATTAGGGGCACCTGATATAAAAAAGACTAGGTGATCATGTTTATGGTGCCAAAGAATTCTATCCCTTGTAAACCTATAAACCCTTTCACCTTTTAGTTTTATTACCTGGTTAGTAATAAAGTCTAGGTAATCCTTATTTAAGCCCTTCATGGAGTTGATATAAATTCTAGAAATTTCCATTAGATAATCCTCATAGTCTCCATGTCTTTTATCCCAATTCTCAAAAGTTTCCTTTGCCTTACCATGCCAAATTATTGGATCCAGCACCTCATATTTAATTAACTTTTTAAAATGTTCTATCATTAATGAATCCCTGTATAAAGTTCCATCCACATCAAAAAATGCAGCTATTTTACCCATTATATACCCCTTTCAAAAAATTAGTAAAAATTAGTTATTAATTACTATAACATAATCACCAATTAATTCAAAAATAATGTAATTAGAAACTATACATGTAATGGTGCATATAATATAAAAAGATTTTCTATTCTTAATTTCTTATTTGTATTTATTGAAAACATTACAAGTTTATGAAATTTCTTCACTGAATAAAGAGAATTGGCTAACATATACTAGAAGTATGAAAGGAAGTGAAAGTATTGGAAATCCTTGCTATTGAAGATTCTGAAATAGATTTAATTCATGGGAAAATGAAAAGCGAATTAGGATTATTAGAAGAAGAAGGATTAAATATAAGTCTTAGTATAGATACAGTTGAGAATTTAAAATTATTAAATTGCAAATTAAATGAAAATAAAATATATAAGAAAGACCCCATAAAGTTTATGAACATATTTCACAATTATATAGCAAATGTCATTGCTGACTATATAATAAATAATAAGGAATTAACGTTCCTAGAAAAAATAATACAAAAACAATATTATTATTTTAATCCTAAGGAAAGGAAAAGGATCCTGGAACTATCATTAAATATATTAAATTATAGGGAAGGGTTTTATCTATCAACTAATGTATATAAAATTAGTAAGAAGGTTCGGATGATTGAAGAAATTGTAAATTATTTAGAAAATAATAATAAACTAATAATAGATGGCTTTATTAGATTTAGATTAAAATATTATATGGAGGATTTAAGGGATGCGGTAGTTGCGGGAGTAGAAGATTATATTATGGAAAAAGAATATAATGAATTCATTCGTCTCTTACAATATTTTGTAGATATACAAGAACCTAAAATTCAAACCATGCATATTTTAGCAGATGGAGGTAACTATGTCTTAATGGATGAAAACTTCAACTGTATTAAAAATGAATATTTAGAAGAGTTATCTACAGAGTTTTTAGATGGAGAAATAAAATATGAAGACTTATTGATAAGTTCCCTTATTACAATTGCTCCCACAAAGATATATATCCACCTTACGGAGGAAATACAAAATAAGGAAATCATAGATACAATAAAAAAAGTCTTTAGCAATAGGGTAATTATATGTAAGGGATGTGACATTTGTAATAGAAAGTCAGTAACAAGAGATAAAAGCCAGAACTAGATTCTGGTTTTTCTTTATTATTTTATTTTAAATAGTTTCTTTTTAAAAGTAAATTCCTATGTTATACTAAAAAATGATTATCTAACAGGACAGACATTGGAGGAAAAGCTATGGGAGTTAGGATTATCATTTTACCTATTATAGGTGCTTTAATTGGATGGTTTACAAATGTACTAGCTGTTAAACTTATTTTTAGACCTATTAACATTATTTCTCTTCCCCTAACAGGCTTTAAGATTCAAGGGTTAATACCAAAAAGAAAAGCAGAAATAGCTAGGAGCATAGGGGAAACTGTGGAGAAAGAACTCCTATCTATAGAAGATATAGTAGATAGGATGACTGATAGCCTGGATAAAAATCATATCATAAGGATTATAAAAATCAAAATTCAGGAAGTTGTTTCTCAGAAAATACCCAGCTTTTTTCCCCATTCCATTAAAGAACTAATAGTAAACTATGTGGAGGAAAGCATCCACAAGGAGATAGAACCGGCTTTTGATGAGATTATAGAAGAGTTAATGGTTAAAACAAGGGACAGTATTAAAATCGGAAGAATTGTTGAAGAAAAGATAAATGAATTTGACCTTATTAAATTAGAAAATCTGATAATAAATATTACTAAAAGAGAATTAAAGCAAATAGAGTATTTGGGCGGGCTAATAGGGTTTTTGATTGGAATACTTCAAAGTGTTTTAGTCTTTATCCTGTAATTAATTTTTATTGCAGATAAGCTTGACAAATAGGCAAGTTTAGATTTATAATTATTTAAAATTTAAATATAAAAAGTGATGATAAGGAAAAGTAAATAAAAACCAAGCTATAGAGAGGGAATATAATAGCTGAAAGTATTCCTAGACTTGGGTTTATTGAATACCACCTTTGAACTATTAGCTGAATTTATAGTAGGCTTAATCGGGTTTATACCGTTATAAATTTTCAAGAGGATGAAAATCAACTTGGGTGGAACCGCGGGTATTATCTCGTCCCATAAGAGGGAGGAGATTTTTTGTTTTTTGATTAAATATGGTAAATAGAAAGGATGAAATGAATTGGTAAAAGTGACTTTGAAAGATGGTTCTATAAGGGAGTATCCAGTAAATACCACCCTTATTGAAATAGCTAGAGACATTAGTGATGGTCTTGCCAGGCTAGCCTTGGCTGGAGAGGTTAATGGAGATCTTGTAGATATAAGGACTCCTGTTAAAGAGGATATAAGATTAAATTTCTTGACCTTTGATGATGATGGGGGGAAATTAGCATTTTGGCATACAAGTACCCACATTATGGCCCAGGCTGTAACCAGGCTTTTCCCACAAGCAAAATTAGCAATCGGACCGGCTATTGAAAATGGATTTTACTATGACTTCGATGTGGATAGACCCTTCACTCCTGAAGACTTGGAAGCTATAGAAAAAGAAATGAAGAAAATTATCAAGGAAAACTATAAGATTGAAAACTTTTCACTACCTAGAGAGGAAGCCTTTAAGTTAGTAGAGGAAAAGAATGAAAACTATAAATATGAACTAATAAGGGACCTACCTGATGAGGAGAATCTATCCTTTTATAAACAGGGAGAATTTATAGACCTCTGTGCAGGACCCCATATACCTACTACTGGTAAAGTTAAGGCATTTAAACTATTAAGCATTGCCGGGGCATATTGGCGGGGCAGTGAAAAAAACAAGATGCTTCAAAGAATATACGGTATTTCCTATCCAAAGAAAAGCCAATTGGATGAATACCTTAATCG
>CAYMVC010000009.1:9016-12355 GCA_964393755.1 uncultured Eubacteriaceae bacterium
GAAGAAGCTAAAAAGAGAGACCATAGAAAATTAGGAAAGGAATTAGACCTATTCTCTATCCATCCAGAGGGTCCAGGTTTTCCATTTTTCCATCCAAAGGGAATGATTATAAGAAATACACTGGAAGATTTCTGGAGGAAGGAACATGAAAAAGCAGGATATTCAGAAATTAAGACTCCCATAATCTTAAACAAAGACTTATGGCAACAATCTGGCCATTGGGACCACTATCAAGAAAATATGTATTTTACAGAAATAGATGGGGAGGACTATGCAGTAAAACCTATGAATTGTCCAGGGGGAATGTTGGTATATAAAACCAGCATGCATTCTTATAAAGACCTACCCCTAAGAATGGGGGAATTAGGCTTAGTTCATCGCCACGAATTATCAGGTGCCCTTCATGGCCTTATGAGGGTAAGAAACTTTACCCAGGATGATGCCCACTTATATATGACCCAAGACCAAATAAAGGATGAAATTATAGGCATTATAGAATTAACAGATAAAATTTATAATATCTTTGGCTTTAAATATCATGTTGAACTATCAACTCGCCCTGAAAATTCTATGGGTTCAGATGAAGATTGGGATAGGGCTATTATGTCCCTTAAAGATGCTTTAGAAGAAAAGGGTGTAAAATACCGTATTAACGAGGGAGATGGGGCATTTTATGGTCCCAAAATAGATTTTCACCTAGAAGATAGTATAGGAAGGACATGGCAATGTGGAACAATACAATTAGATTTCCAAATGCCAGAGAAATTTGATTTAACATATGTGGGACCTGATGGGGAAAAACACAGACCTGCTATGGTCCATCGAACTATATTTGGTAGCATTGAACGGTTTATAGGTATTTTGACAGAGCATTTTGCCGGTGCCTTTCCCTTATGGATATCACCGGTACAGGTCAAAATAATTCCGATAGGGGAAAAACATCATGACTATGCAAGAGATTTATATGACAGATTCAGAGAAAATGATATTAGGGTAGAAGTAGATTATAGAAATGAAAAAATCGGTTATAAAATACGAGAAGCACAAATACAAAAGACACCCTATATGATAATCTTAGGAGACAAGGAATTAGAATCCAATCAACTATCATTACGGTCCAGATCTGAAGGAGATTTGGGAACTATGGCAATTGATGATTTTATTGCCAAGCTTTTAAATGAAATAAAGGAAAAACAATATTAATTTATAATGAATGATTATAATCCTAAAGGTTTGTTTAACTTACCTTTAGGATTATATCTAATTCCTTACCAGAAATAGTCTCTTCTGACAATAACCTTTCAGCAATTAATTTTAAATAATTAATATTTTCCAAAATAATGTTTTTGGATTCTTTGTAAGAATTTTCAATTATCAAATTTACCTCTTTATTTATATAACTTTCATAACCAGAAAGGTATTTACCATTGAAAGTTCTATTACCTAAACCACTCATACCATATTCGCATACCATTTGGCTGGCAATTTCAGTTGACTTAACTAGATCATTTTGTGCCCCGGTGGAAATTTCATTAAAAGTAATTTCTTCAGCAGCCCTTCCTGCCAATAAAGTTTGAATTTTTTGGTGTAATTCATTTTTGGTCATTAAAAACCTATCCTCTGAAGAAGAATTTAAAACAAAGCCTAAAGATTGTCCATGGGGAACTATAGATATTTTTTCTATTAGGTCATTATTAAGTATTCTTCCAACCAAAGCATGACCTGCCTCATGATAGGCAACTATTCTTTTTTCCTTTTCACTGATAACAGCATTTTTAGTTTTTAAACCTGCCACCACCCTTTCAATTGCCTTATTAAATTCTTCATTGCCTATAGTTGAAAGGTTGTCCCTTACAGCAAAAATAGCAGCTTCATTTACTATATTAGCCAATTGTGCCCCGGACATTCCATGGGTTTTTCTAGCAATCTCCTTAATATTTACACTTTTACCTATTGGTTTATTTTTTATATGGACCTTCAAAATATCCTCTCGGGCACGGACATTTGGATTTCCAATATATATATGCCTATCGAAACGTCCCGGTCTTAATAAAGCCTCATCAAGAAGCTCCATTCTATTAGTAGCACCTATGACTATTATATTTTCATAACGATTAAAGCCATCTAATTCCACTAATAATTGGTTCAGGGTTTGATCTCTTTCACTATTATTATCAGAACTTCTAGATACTCCTATTGCATCCATTTCATCAATAAAAATAACACAGGGGGCCTGTTTTTTTGCCTTTTCAAATAAGGACCTAATCCTAGAGGCACCTACCCCAACATATTTTTCTACGAACTCTGAACCAGAGGCATACATAAAATTGGCATTTGTCTCTCCAGATATTGCACTTGCCATAAGGGTTTTTCCAGTACCAGGAGGCCCGTAAAACATAACTCCCTTGGGAATTTTAGCTCCCATTTTATTATACTTTTCAGGAAACTTTAAAAAGTCTGTTATTTCCTGTAGGTCCTCCTTCACTTCATCAAGACCTGCCACATCATCAAAATAAATCTTTTTTTGATTATTCTCCTCCTTTTTTTCATCCTGCCTAAGGGAGGTGGCAAGCATCAATTCTGGTTTTTGTCCCATCTTTCTAATTAGAAAACACAAGCAAAATACAAATATAGTTAAACTTATTTTTATTATTGGGCTAGAATGTAGGTAAATATATTCTAAATTAAAGAGTGATCCAGTTAATAAAAATAAAGATACAAACAATAAAGAGAATAGAAGCTTTTTTATCATATTAAAATCACCTTCCGAATTTTCTATTATGTATTATTATTTTTATCAAATAGGGAGATAAACATTTAAGATTTTTGAAAATACTTTTAGGTAATTTTATCAAGTTTATTTTTAAAATAAATTCAACCTATTTTCTCATCTTTAAATCTGAGGAATTGAATAATAAATACAATCTAGTTGTTTTAGACTTTATATTTATGGTAACCTTAATTATATAATTTTTTAATAATCCCTATTAGCTTTTGTTTTTAAAACATAAATATTCATAGATTTTTATTTAGAAAGGGGCAAATCCTATGAAAGTAATAAAAAAATCCCATTATATAACATCATTTAACAGACAACATAAACCAATAATCGAAATAGATTTAAATCAACCATTTATTATTGAAACCCAGGATTGTTATTGCAGTCAAATTAAGAAAGAAGATACCTTAAGAAGTCAAATTAATGGTGACTTAATGAATCCTTCTACAGGACCAATCTTTATTAGAGAAGTGTTTGCCGGAGATGTGATTTCTCTTGAAATCATGAAAATTCAACTGGAGGATCAAGGGTTAATGCTAACATTTCCAGGCTTAGGACCC
>CAYMVC010000009.1:12365-16654 GCA_964393755.1 uncultured Eubacteriaceae bacterium
TTTAATAGAAGAACAGAAAACTAAAATACTAGCCATAAAAGATGATTTTATTTATTTTAATGAAGAAATTAAATTTCCCATAAGTCCAATGGTAGGGGTTATAGGTGTGGCTCCAAAAGAAGGAGATATCCCCACCGAATATCCTGGAGATCATGGTGGAAACATGGATACTAAGGAAATAAGGGAAGGTAGTAAGGTATACCTACCTGTATCAGTTGATGGGGGATTATTGGCTTTAGGAGACCTCCATGGGGCAATGGGTGATGGGGAACTATCCGGTATGGGATTAGAAATAGGGGGGAAAGTTCAAGTTAAAGTTAAGAAAATAAATACTAAAACAATAAAAATGCCCATTGTAGAAACAGAAAAAGAATTTTTAATAATTGCCAGTGATAAGGATTTTAAAGCAGCATCCAGAAAGGGAATATTATATGCCAGCCAGATAATACAAGAAAAACTAAATTTAAATTTCCAAGATGCTTATAGCCTACTAAGTGCCACCTGTGATATTAGAATAAGCCAAATAGTAAATCCCTTATTGACATTAAAAATAGGTCTACCAAAAACCCTTATAGCCAATATATTTCCTTTAAATATTTAAAACATGCCATGGGGACGTTGATTTTGTCCCACTTAGATGGGATTATATTACTGACATGTATTATATAATTTTTTATATTGACAAAGCCTATAAAATCAATTAAACTATCACTGTAAAGTAAATACCCTTTACAGGAGAATAATATGTTGAAAATCGTTGAATTAACCTTGTTATATGATTTCTATGGTCAATTGCTTACCGAAAGGCAGCAAAAGATATTTGGACTTTATTATAATGATGACCTATCTCTGGGGGAAATATCCGAAAACCTAAATATTACCAGGCAGGCAGTATATGATATTTTAAAAAGGGTGGAGAAACTACTCCTTAACTATGAGGAAAGACTAAAGCTGGTAGACAAATATCTTGCTGAAAGGGAAAAAATCAATAAGTTAAAGACAGAGATTGCCCAATTAAAAAATTATATAGAAGTAGATAATGAAATAATAAATATATTAGAATATATTGAAAATATTCTTGATGACCTATCAAACCATTAACTAGGAGGGTTGGTTGTTATGGCATTTGAAGGATTAGCGGAAAAACTGCAAAATACCTTTAAAAAATTAAAGGGTAAGGGAAAAATAAATGAAAAAGATTTAAAAGAAGCCCTAAGGGAAGTAAGGCTTGCCCTTTTGGAAGCAGATGTTAACTATAAGGTGGTAAAGGATTTTATTGCCAAGATAAGAGATCGGGCAATTGGTCATGAGGTAATGGAAAGCCTTACTCCAGGACAACAGGTAATAAAAATAGTAAGAGAAGAAATGACAGAATTAATGGGTGGGACCCAAACAAAAATTGTATTTTCAGGGAAACCCCCTACTATTTTAATGCTAGTAGGTTTGCAGGGTGCTGGGAAAACAACTACTGCAGGCAAACTTGCCGGTCTTTTAGCAAAACAGGGTAAAAACCCATTATTAGTTGCCTGTGATATTTATAGACCTGCAGCAATAGAACAATTAAATGTGGTAGGTAATAGTTTGAATATACCAGTGTTTTCCATGGGTAATAACAATTCACCAGTCAATATTGCCAAGGCTGGTATAGAACATGCCAAAACTAATTTTAAAGATTTAGTAATAATAGATACAGCTGGTCGCCTCCATGTAGATGAGGAGTTAATGGAAGAACTTAGGGAAATCAAATCTTCTATAAATCCCACTGAAATATTATTAGTTGTGGATTCAATGACCGGTCAGGATGCTGTTGTAGTTTCCGAAAGTTTTAATGAAAAATTAGGAATAGATGGGGTTATACTTACCAAATTAGATGGTGACAGCCGGGGTGGAGCTGCCTTATCTGTAAAGGCTGTTACAGGTAAACCCATTAAGTATGCAGGAGTGGGAGAAAAACTAAATGATTTGGAAAGTTTTCACCCTGACAGGATGGCATCTAGAATTTTAGGAATGGGAGATGTGCTTAGCTTTATTGAGAAGGCACAGGCTAACATTGATGAGAAAAAAGCCTTAGAATTAGAGAAAAAGATTAGATCTCAGCAATTCACCTTTGACGATTTTTTAGACCAGCTGGACCAGATGAAAAACATGGGTCCTCTAGGGGATGTTTTAGGTATGTTACCGGGAATGAATAGCAAAAAACTTAAGGGTTTAGAAGTTGATGATAAACAACTTGGACAAACTGAAGCCATCATTAAATCTATGACCAGGGAGGAAAGAAATAATCCCTCAATTATTAATGCAAGTAGAAGAAAGAGAATTGCCTTGGGAAGTGGTACAAAGGTCCAAGATGTTAATAAACTAATCAAGAATTTTGATCAGACAAGAAAAATGATGAAACAGTTTTCAGGTATGGGTAAGGGAGCTAAAAGAGGTAAATTTAATTTACCTTTTATGTAATATATTAAAGAAGACAAGTTTTCTATTTTAAAGGAGGTGGACAATATGGCAGTGAGAATAAGATTAAAGAGAATGGGTGCTAAAAAAAGACCATTTTATAGAATTGTAGTTGCAGATTCTAGAGCCCCAAGGGATGGTAAATTCATAGAAGAAATTGGATACTATAATCCTATTTCTGAGCCTGTAGAAATAAAGATTGATGGTGAAAAAGCACTTCAATGGATAGGTAAGGGGGCACAACCATCTGACACAGTTAAATCTTTATTAAAAAAGCAAGGCATATTAGATAGCTAATTAAAAGTGATATAGGGGGAATACCTATGGTTAAATTAGTGGAAATAATTGCTAAAGCATTAGTAGACCAGCCAGATGCTGTTGAAGTTAACGAGGTACAAGGAGAACAATCCCTTATTATTGAATTAAAAGTTGCCCAAGAAGATATGGGTAAGGTTATTGGGAAACAGGGAAGAATTGCAAAATCCATACGTACCGTTGTAAAAGCTGCAGCAGCTAAAGAAAATAAAAGGGTAATGGTTGAAATTATTCAATAAGAGTTAGGCTTAGCCTAACTCTTTATGGTAAATGTATTAATGGGTTTTATATTTACATAGATAATTTTGTTTGGAAAAGCGGTGAAAAGATGAATGAAAATGATTTTCTAAGGGTAGGTAAAATTTTAAATGTACATGGAGTAAAGGGGGAAGTTAAGGTTTTTCCTTTAACAGATAATATTGAGAGGTTCTATTCCCTAAAGAAGGTGTTTATCCAGGAAAACCATTCTATAATACCGCTAAATATATCAAATATCAGGATTCATAAAAACTTGGTTTTATTAACATTTAATGAAATAAAAGACCGTAACCAGGCAGAAAAATATAAGGGTCTATATATAGATATCCAAAGAAAAGATGCTGTAAAACTTTCAAAGGATCAATATTTTATAGGTGATTTAATTGGAATTTCTGTTTTTTCTCCAGAGGAAGAATTAATTGGCACAATAAAGGAAGTATTGCAAATCGGTCCAACAGATATATATGTAATTGAAACTGATGAAAAGGAAATTTTAGTTCCGGCTTTAAAGGATATTTTTAAAAAAATAGATATAGCCAATAAAACTGCCCTGGCGCTAATTCCAAAGGATTTGATGGACTTATGAAAATAGATATTTTGACATTATTTCCAGGACTTTTTAGTGATTTTATAAATACCAGTATATTAAAAAGGGCAATAGATAAGGGCTTAATTGATATTAATACAATTAATATCAGGGACTATTCCAAAGATAAGCATAAAAAGGTGGATGATTACACCTATGGTGGTGGACCCGGTATGGTTATGACCCCCCAGCCAATATATGATGCCTATAAGAGCATAGATATTAAAGAGATAGAAAGCCCTTGTATATATCTAAGTCCCCAGGGTAAATTGTTCAATCAAAAAATGGCAAGAGAATTTTCCCAATACCCCCATTTAATCTTTTTATGTGGTCATTATGAGGGAATAGATCAAAGAGTAATAGATAAAATAGTTACCCATGAGGTTTCCATAGGTGATTATATATTGACAGGGGGAGAACTCCCAACAATGGTGATTATTGATACCATATCAAGATTAGTACCAGGGATCCTGGGAAACCAGGATAGCCCCCATGATGATAGTTTTTCTCATGGACTCCTTGAATATCCCCAATATACAAGACCTTATGACTTCATGGGGGAAAAGGTTCCAGATATACTCCTATCCGGTGACCACCAAAAGATAAGGGAATGGAGAAGGGTTAAGTCTTTGTTGAATACAAGGGAAAAGAGACCAAAGCTTTTTGAAAATTATAA
>CAYMVC010000010.1:0-3909 GCA_964393755.1 uncultured Eubacteriaceae bacterium
ATGAGTACAGAAGACTTTAAAGAGTTTTTCAGGGCCTTTGCAATGACCAGCGGAATAACTCTTCATATAGATGTGATGAGGGGAGAAAATGATCACCACAAAATAGAAGCTGTTTTTAAAGGTCTGGGTATGGCTGTAAGGGAGGCAGTCCAGATAGTAGGGGAAGATGTGGTAAGCACGAAGGGGGTATTATAATGATTATCTACCCAGCCATAGATATGAAGGATCAGGCCTGTGTTCGTCTGATTCAAGGGGATTATGATAGGATGACTGTTTATGAATCTGACCCTATTAAGGTGGCGAAAAGGTGGGAGGCAGAAGGAGCCAGTATTTTACACTTAGTGGACCTAGATGGTGCTAGAGATGGGCTACGTGTTAACGAAGCTATAGTGAAAAAAATCATAGAAAATATATTCATACCTGTTCAATTAGGGGGCGGTATAAGGGATAGCAGAACCATAGAGAAATTTTTAGGCCATGGGGTGGGTCAAGTTATTATTGGCACCGGAGCCATAAAAAACAGGGAATGGATGAAGGAAGTAATAAATACCTATGGGGATAGAGTTGTCTTGTCCATAGATGCCATGAAGGGGTACCTTGCCACAGACGGGTGGAAGAAGGTATCAGATGTAAAGGCTCTGGATTTAATATTAGAATTAGAACAATTCGGCTTAAAGCGGATAGTATATACAGATATTGAAAAGGATGGGATGTTAAGGGGCCCTAACTTTGAAATCTATGAAGATTTAGCAAGACAGTCCCCTATTGAAATAATAGCTTCCGGAGGGATAACCACCTTGGAGGATGTAAGGCGGCTTAAGGATATGGGTATATATGGGGCTATCATAGGAAAGGCCTTATATAATGGGGATTTAGATCTTAAGGAGGTGCTGAAGTGTCAATAGTACGTATTATACCCTGCCTAGATGTGAAAAATGGCAGGGTGGTTAAGGGGGAAAAATTCAAGAATATAATTGATGTAGACAGTCCCCAAGCTTTGGCAGAATACTATAATAAATCCGGTGCAGATCAATTGGTATTATATGATATTACTGCCTCCAATGAGGATAGAAGGATATCTCTGGAGTTTATAGAAAAACTGGGAAAGTCTATTGATATTCCGTTTATAGTAGGAGGAGGGGTCAATAGCTTAGAGGATATAGAAGATATTTTAAGCAAGGGAGCTACTAAGGTCTCAATTAACTCTGGGGCATTAAGAAATCTAAATATTATTAAAGAAGCTGGAGAAAAATACAGCTGTGAAAAGATAGTCCTGTCCGTAGATGTGAAAAAGGTAGGGGAAGGAAAGTGGAGTGTGTTTTCCAGGGGAGGTAGAGAAGATACTGGGATGGATGCCCTCCAATGGGCTGTTCAAGGGGCCAACCTTGGGGCAGGGGAACTGGTTATAAATAGTATAGATGGGGATGGCACTAGAAAGGGTTATGATATAGAACTATTACAAGCTATTACTTCAAAGGTCTCTATTCCAGTAATTGCCTCAGGGGGGGCAGGGCAGCTGGAGGATTTTTATAAAGGGGCAGACCAAGGCAATGTTTCCGGCTTATTGGCGGCCAGTGTCTTTCACTATGGGATAATAGAGATCAGAGAATTAAAGGAGTATTTAAAGTCAAAGGGAATAGAGGTTAGATTATAATGGATATTAAGTATGACCAAAATGGACTGGTGCCAGCTATTGTCCAAGATATAGGAACTAAGGAAGTTTTGATGATGGCATATATGAACCGGGAGGCTGTAGAGCTTACTCTACAGACAAAGATTGCCCACTATTATTCCAGGTCTAGAAAGAACCTTTGGAAAAAGGGGGAGACCTCCGGCAATTTTCAAGAAGTTAAAGGATTTTATTACGATTGTGACGGTGATACTATATTGCTTAAGGTAAATCAAAAAGGTGTGGCCTGTCATACTGGAAATTACTCATGTTTTTTTAATGAGGTATTAAAGGAAGGGAAGGAAAATCATATTTTAGAAAGGCTATATGGTATAATAGTCGGTAGGAAAGAGCTTCCAAAGGAGGGGTCCTATACTAATTATCTTTTTAAAGAAGGTTTAGATAAAATACTTAAAAAGATAGGGGAAGAGTCATCAGAGGTTATAATAGGTGCAAAAAATAATAGGGATGAGCTAATATACGAAACCAGTGACTTAATATATCATCTAATGGTGCTATTGGTTAATGAAGGAATAACCTTAGGGGAAGTATTTAATGAGTTAAAAAGTAGAATGGAATAGGAGAAGATAGAGTTGAAATATATTGATCACCATGTACATACTAGATATTCCTTTGATAGTGAAGCATCTATTGAAGAGTACCTAATAAATGGGAAAAGGATGGGCCTTCAATATATCATATTTACCGATCATCAGGACTTTGGAACAAATGAAAAAAACTTTGTCCCATTAATAGATTATGGTGAATATATCCACACCATGGAGAAACTAGAGAAAGAGTATCAATTACCCATTAAAATTGGGGTGGAGATAGGCTATGAAAAAGATCATAAAGGGGAGATAAGAAGTTTTCTTAATAAATACCCCATAGACTTTGTCATAGCATCCATCCACTATGGAGATGGGGGGGATTTTTATGAGGGCAGCTTTTTTAATGGAATGAATAGAAGGGAATCCTATGGGAGATATTTTGAATTAGTTCTGGAAATGGTAGAAAATTTTCATGATTATGATGTAGTAGGCCATTTGGATTACATAACCAGATATGGTCCCTTTAAGAATAGATATTATGAATATCAGGAATATAAAGATATAATAGATAGGATATTAAAGGCTATTATTAAAAATAACAAGGGTATTGAGGTAAATACTTCCGGTCTTAGAGAAAAGGAAGAAAGGCTATATCCAAAGGTAGACCTGCTGGAAAGATATAAGGAACTGGGAGGAAGGGTAATCACCATAGGCTCCGATGCCCATTCTAGTGAAGGATATTACGCAGGATTAAAGGAAGCGAAAGGCTTACTAAAATCCCTAGGCTATAATAAAATATATTATTTTGAGAATAGAATAGGAATAACTATAGATATATAAGATAAAAAGGTCTAGTAACCTCTCTGGGGGTAACTAGACTTTTTTATATTGTTAGGCTCCTACTGGTCCTTAACTATCTTCCTATATCCTCCCTATAGCACATCCCCTCAAAACTAATCTTATCGATATTTTCATAGACCCGATTTCTTGCCTGTTCAAGGGTTTCTCCAAGACTTGTTACAGACATAACCCTGCCACCATTAGTCAATAGTTTTTCATTTCGATGGATTGTTCCATTGTGAAATAATATTATATTATTATCTAGTTTATCAATTCCATTTATCTGGTAGCCTTTTATAAAGTCTCCAGGGTAGCCCTTTGAGGTTAGAATTGTTGTGATACAGAATTCATTAGACCATTTTAAATCTGAATTATTCAGGGTTCCATCTATTGTCTTTAAAAATAGGGTAATAAGATCGGTGTTTAATCTAGGTATTAGGACCTGGGTTTCCGGGTCCCCAAATCGGACATTAAATTCTAATACCTTAGGCTGACCCTCCACAATCATAAAGCCAATAAATAAAATCCCTTTAAAGTCCAAGCCATCTTTCTTTAGAGCCAGTGAGATTTTATCTAGTATATTGTCCTGTATGGTATTTTTAAGCTGGGGAGTAAATAGGGGACTAGGGGAATAGCAACCCACTCCTCCGGTATTCGGCCCTGTATCCCTATCGAATATTTGCTTATAGTCCTTGGCACTTTCCATGGGAATTATTTTACCCTCCGTTACAAAGCATAGAAGGGAGGCTTCTATACCATCTAGGAATTCTTCTATTACTATCTTATTACCTTGATTGCCAAATATATTTTGGTTAAGAATCTCATCTAAGGTGTTTTCTGCCTCAGTTT
>CAYMVC010000010.1:3919-4215 GCA_964393755.1 uncultured Eubacteriaceae bacterium
CTTACCGGCGCACAGACCATCAGCCTTAATGACCAACGGATAAGAAAAGTCTTTTATGCCTTTAAGGGCATCTTGATAATTGGTGAAGCTTTTATATTTTGCTGTAGGGATACCATGTTTCTCCATAAACTTCTTAGAAAATTCCTTGCTGCCCTCTAGCTGGGCACATTTTTGATTTGGCCCAAATATCTTAAGCCCCGCCCCTTGGAATTTATCTACTATGCCCATTACCAAGGGTGCCTCCGGACCTACTATAGTTAAATCTATTTTATAGTCCAGGGCAAACCTTAATAATT
>CAYMVC010000010.1:4225-14737 GCA_964393755.1 uncultured Eubacteriaceae bacterium
TAATTCATCTATGTCATCTACCTGTATATTGAGGTTTTCCCCAATGCCAGCTGTCCCTCCATTACCTGGAGCACAATATATTTTCTCCACTATAGGGGACTGGCTGATTTTCCAACATAGGGTGTGTTCCCTTCCTCCACTGCCTATGACTAGTATTTTCATTTATATTCCTCCAATATTATTACTAATGCTTAAAATGCCTTATACCCGTAAATATCATTGCGATATTGTTGTTATTTGCCTCCTCAATAACCTCTTTATCACGAATAGACCCCCCTGGCTGTATAATTGCCCTAATCCCAGCCTTAGCCAAGAGCTCTATGGAATCCTTGAAGGGGAAAAAACCATCCGATGCTAATACACTTCCCACTAGCTTATCACCAGCTCTGTTAATGGCATTCTCCACAGCCCACACCCTGTTGACCTCCCCTAGACCTATCCCTATGGTGGCCTTGTCCTTGGCGATTATCACACCGTTGGATTTTATATTTTTAGCTGATTTCCAGGCAAAGAGCAAATCCACCATCTCCTTTTCACTAGGTGGAGTATCAGTCACTACCTCCATATCATCTAATAGGAGGGTGGTGTCCCTTTCCTGTAATAACAATCCTCCGGTGACCTTCTTTATATCCAATTCGGAGTATTTGTTGAAGAGTATATCTTCAATTTCTATTAACCGTATATTCTTTTTTGAGGTCAATAATTCTAGGGCGTCCTTTGAAAAGGATGGGGCCATTAGAACTTCTATAAATATTTCATTTATTTTTTTAGCTGTTTCCAGATTGATCTCTCTATTTGCAGCTATAATTCCACCAAATATTGATATGCTATCACATTCATATGCCTTTACATATGCTTCTAAGATAGTTTTGCCGCTCCCGATACCACAAGGATTGGCATGTTTTACAGCTACTATGGTTGGTTCTTCAAATGCCTTAAGGGTATCTAGGGCACCATTGGCATCATTAATATTATTAAAGGATAATTCCTTGCCATGGAGCTGTTTTCCACCGGCTATAGTACCTCTGATATTGTCCCCCTCCCTATAGAAGGAAGCTCTTTGATGGGGATTTTCACCATATCTTAAACCCTGTTGTTTTTTATATCCTAGGGTTAGTATTTCAGGAAAATCTATCTCCTGAAGGTCATTAAAGTATTTGGCAATTAAAGAATCATAATAGGCAGTATAAGAAAAAACCTTAGCTGCCAGATATTTCCTGGTCTTCATCCTGGTGGCACCGGAGGTTTTTAGGTCTTCTAAAACCTTATTATAGTCTTTTGGGTCAATAAGTACTGTTAGGTATTTATAGTTCTTTCCGGCAGCCCGAATCATAGAGGGACCGCCGATATCTATATTTTCTATAATTTCTTCCCGGCTAACATTTGGTTTTTTTATAGTCTCCTCAAAGGGATAGAGGTTATTGACCACCATATCAATAGGCTGTATATCCATATCTTCAATGGTGCGGATATGGTCTTGATCTTCCCTTTTATATAATAGTCCCCCATGGATAAAGGGATGAAGGGTTTTAACCCGCCCATCTAAAATCTCAGGGAATTTTGTTATATCTTCCACCTCTAGAACCTTCACACCCGCCTCTTTTAAAGCCTTATAGGTTCCACCGGTTGAAATAATCTCCCAGCCTAAGGATTGTAACTCTTGGGAAAATTCTATAATGCCTTCTTTATCATATACACTTATTAATGCTCTTTTCATAAGACCACCTCTTTTAGTTAATTATTACCTTCCTGCCATGGACCTGGATTCTACCTTCACAATATAATTTAACAGCCCTGACTAAAACCCTATGTTCCACTTCCAGGACCCTTCCTTGAAGACTATCTATAGTATCATCCTGGACAACGGGGACTACCTCCTGTAAAATAATCGGTCCTGTATCCGTTCCCTCATCAACAAAGTGAACAGTCACACCGGTATATTTAACCCCATATTTTAATACCTCCTCATGGATCTTATTTCCATAGAAGTTTTTCCCGGAGAAGCTGGGTATTAATGAAGGGTGTATATTTATAATTTTATTAGGGTATTTTGCTATAAAGTCTTTGGTCAAAATTTTTAAAAAACCTGCCAATATTATTAGGTCCACATTTTTTCTTTGGAATTCCTCTATCAACCTAAGGTTAAATTCCTCATTATTAATAAAATTCCGGGAATTAATATATTTACTTTCTATACCCGCATTTTTACTGCGGATTAATCCATAGGCAGACTCCTTATTGGATATGACCAACTCTATTCTTCCATTAATGTGACCGGATTCTACCTGGTCTATTATGGCTTGGAGGTTACTCCCATTACCTGAAATCAAGACTCCTATTTTTATCGGTGACATAATACAAGGCCCTCACTGGATTTTTTCACTTCCCCCAATAAGAAGAAGTCTTCTTGGATCTTTGATAGGTAAGTGGTGATAGTATCTAATTCATCTTTAGATACTGCCATAACCATTCCCACCCCCATATTGAAGGTGGAATACATCTCATCTATATCAATATTTCCCCATTTTTGTAATAAACCAAAGATAGTAGGTGTAACAATGTTTTTAGTATTTATCTGGACAGATAGCCCTTTGGGCAACATTCTGGGGATATTTTCATAAAATCCACCGCCGGTTATATGGCATAATCCCTTAATATTAAACTTCTCTATTAACTGATAAACCGGCTGGCTATAGATTCTGGTGGGTTTTAATAATTCTTGGCCGATAGTTGTACCTAATTCTTCCACATGGAAGTCTATATCCATATTCATCTTTTCAAAGACTATCTTTCGGACCAGGGAATAGCCGTTGCTATGGATTCCACTGGATGGAAGGCCAATTAGATAATCCCCCTCTTCAATGGTGGACCCGGTAATAATTTTGCTCTTATCCACTACCCCTACAGAAAACCCTGCAATATCATATTCATCCACCTTATAGAAGCCTGGCATTTCAGCAGTTTCACCGCCTATTAGGGCACAACCTGCCTTAATACACCCATTGGAAACCCCCTCTACAATGGTGGCCATCTTCTCGGGGACTAGTTTGCCGGCAGCAATATAGTCCAGGAAAAATAAGGGCTTCGCCCCCTGGCACAATACATCATTGACACACATGGCCACACAATCTTCCCCTATGGTATTGTGCTTATTCATCATAAAGGCAATCTTTAGCTTGGTTCCCACTCCATCGGTACCGGACACTAGGACAGGTTCTTTAAATGATTTTATGTCCAATTGGAATAGTCCGGAAAAGCTTCCAATATCGGATAGGACTCCCGGTATATGGGTGGCTTTCACTAGGTTTTTTATAAGCTGGACCTGCTTATAGCCCGACTCTTTGTCCACCCCTGCATCTTTATATGTTAAAGACATGATAATCCTCCTTTTTTAATTTGGTCCTATGGGATAAAGGCCTGTAAAACAACCTGTACAAAATCCATTATCCCCCCCATTGGATTTAATAAGATTTTCTAAGGAAATAAAGTGGAGGGAATCTGCACCAATAAGTTCTCTTATCTCCTCCACACTTTTATTAGTAGAAATTAAACTTTCCTTTGAGGGTGTATCCATTCCTAAATGGCAGGAAGATATAACAGGCGGAGAAGCAATTCTCACATGGACCTCTTTGGCACCGGCTTCCCTTAGCATAGCTACAGTACCCATAATAGTAGTGCCCCTTATAATTGAGTCATCCACTAACACAACTCTTTTTCCCTCTATGTTTTCCTTTAATGGGTTTAATTTAATTCTAACACCCTGTTCCCTAAGCTCCTGGGTGGGCTGGATAAAAGTTCTGCCTACATATCGGTTTTTGATTAGCCCTTCTGCATAGGGGATTTTGGCTTCCTCTGCATAGCCTATTGCGGTTACAATTCCCGAATCCGGTGCCCCGATTACAATATCCGCATCTATATAGGATTCTCTGGCCAGCTGTCTTCCAGCTTCAATTCTAGACAGATAGATACTCTTGCCATCCACCTTACTATCCGGTCGAGCAAAATAAATCAGTTCAAAAAGACAGAGTTTTCTTTCATTTGACTTCTTTTGTATAGTTCGGATACCATCTTCATCAATCACTATCACTTCACCGGGTTCTATCACCCTGATAAATTTGGCTCCCATGGTATCAAAGGCACAGGTCTCAGAGGCCAGGACATAATCTTCCCCCAGCTTACCTAGGGATAGTGGTTTTAAGCCAAAGGGATCCCGGGCGGCTATTAGTTTTTCATTGGTCATAACTAAGAGTCCGTAGGAGCCGACAATATCATCTAATGCCTTTAATACTGCTTCCTCCACATTATCCCTATGATATCTGGCAATTAAGTTGGCAATAACCTCTCCATGGAGGTCAGATTGGAATATAATGCCCCTATCCTCTAATTCATCTCTTAATTCAAGAAAGTTTACTATTTCTCCATCCAGGGATAATGCCAATGCCCCTCTTTTATATCCTACTACCAAAGGCTGTGCATTCATTGTGTTCTGCCCTTGGGAAGATGTCCCATATCGGACATGACCTATTGCAATGTCCCCCCTCAGTCTATCCATAGTTTCCTTTGGGAAGACCTCATGGACTAAACCCAATTCTTTAAAATGGTCTACAAAGCCATTATTATTTACCGCTATTCCTGCGCTGATTTGGCCTCTGTGCTGGAGGGCATATAATCCATAATAAAGAATTTGAGATACATGTTTTATTTCTTTACTAAAAATACCCACAACTCCACTCAAGTGGTTTTACCTCCTTAGGGATTGAATTTCTTCATCCATTTTTATAACTTCTGCCATTATTTCCTTCTTATAGGCTGTGAACCTTTTTCTCAGTTCCGGATATTTTATAGACAGCATTTGGACTGCCAATAGTCCTCCATTTTCTCCACCATCTATTGCCACCGTTGCAACAGGTATGCCCTTAGGCATCTGGACAACGGAAAGGAGGGAGTCTAAACCGTCCATTGTAGAGGATTTTGCCGGAATACCTATAACGGGTAGTACAGTTATTCCTGCCATTACTCCTGCTAAGTGGGCAGCCTTACCTGCTATGGCAATAATCACTTCCATACCATTTCCTTCAGCATTTTTTGCAAAGTTTACAGCCCTATCCGGTGTTCTGTGGGCAGAAATAACCCTGATCTCATAGTCTACATCAAACTTTTTTAATATAGTTATTACCTTTTCTCCAATGGCCTTATCTGAAATACTTCCCATAACAATGCCAACCTTCACATTAATCACCTCTATTAAAAATATTTAACCCCAGCTTCAAAGATATTAGGGATAGATTTTATATCTGAGTTTTTATATAGTCCATTTCCTAATCTATCTATGGAAGAAATAGTACCCAGCACCCTGCCATCGGGACTGGTCAGGGATTCAATCCCCAATTGGGAACCGGTGATATTTTCCTGGGCAAATTGGGAGGCAATTTGCCCATTCTTTAATAAATCATCACCATTATCTAATAGCAGGATTCTCCCCTCCTTTGTGGCTAAGGGACTGGTATAAACATGGCCTAATACCATATCCGCCATCCAGGGTGAAAGATTAGATACTGCCTTTATATGAGCCATTGTGGATAGAAATTCACCGGAAATATTGTGGGTAATATAGAAAGAAGGATTTTCTATATCACTAATCTCTCCCTTCTCAATAAGACCGGATTTTATCAGACCATTAAAGCCCCCTCCAATACCCAGTATAAGGCCGTCCTGCCTGTATAGATGGTCATGAATAGCCTCTCTTATATGAGAGTTATTCAGGATAATTTTTAATAATTTCCCGTTGGATTCCGGTTCCGCCCCATATAGACTGCCGTTTGGGAAACCGATTATCTGGCATTCTCTGATTTTTTTGGAAAGTGCTTTATATGATTCATCAATAGAATTTTTGGACAGGGTATTAAAGACAAAGGTGTCCACATCTGCCCCCGCCTTTATAAAGCTATAAGCCATATCGTATTCCCCATTGGTGCCGGTAAATATAGGAAGTAACACCTTAGGTCTTACCATAGATTTTGCGGATTTTATCTTTGGACCCTTACTAAAGAATACTTCCTCTGTTTTTTCTTCCCTATATCCTTGGATAGGAAATACCTCCTCTAGGGGAGATAGCCATTTTTCAATCAATAGGTCTAGGTCAATTACTTCATTATCTACAATGATGGCCTTTTCTTCAATGGTGGAACCAATAAGGATATATTCAAGGCCCTCAAATAACTCTGAAAGGTCTTTACCCCCATCTAGCTCCAATAAGATAGAACCGTATAAGGGTTTAAATAATTGTTTCTCAATATTGTTTTCAAATCTAAAGCCTATCTTATTACCAAAGGTCATTTCTGAAATACTTCGGCCTATACCACCATATCCGATACTGGAACTGGATAGTATTTCACCACCATTTACTAATTCTTTTATCTTAGTGTAGTTTTGCTCCAATTGGGTAAAGTCTATTAGGCCCTTTTCATTTATGTGGAGGGGAACCATTACCACCTTAGAATGGGCACTTTTAAATTCTTTTGAAATAATATTATCCACCTTATCAGCTACAACAGCAAAGCTAAGGAGGGAAGGAGGGACATGGAGGTCTTCAAAACTGCCGCTCATACTGTCCTTTCCTCCGATGCTGGGAATATTTAATTGTTTTTGTACCATAAATGCCCCTAGTAATGCGGTAAAAGGTTTCGCCCACTTAGCAGGGTCATTCCCTAATCTTTCAAAGTATTCTTGGAAGGTAAATCTTATGCTTTTATAGTCACCACCTAGGGCTACCGCCTTAGCGATAGATTCTATCACCCCATAATATCCTCCGTGGAAGGTAGACCAATCAAAGAGGAAGGGGTCATAGCCACAGGTCATTATAGAGCAGGTTTTAGTTTCTCCCTCAAGGACAGGAATTTTTCCTACCATCCCCTCCTGGGGGGACAGCTTAAATTTTCCACCTAATTGGTTTAGCACCCCTATAGAAGCTATGGTATTGTCAAATCTCTCTACAAGTCCTTTTTGGCAACCGGTATTAAGGGTGGTCACATTATGGATAAAGTCCTCTTTAATATCTTTATTTTTTATATGTTCCGGATTCCTAGTCAGGTAGCTTTTATCTTTAGGATTGACAATATATACAGAATTTTTCTTTCTTATACCGTTAGTATCTAGGAAATCCTTTTTAATATTGATGATGGTTTTACCCCGCCATACCATCTGGATTTTCTTTTCATCTGTCACCCTTGCAATAAGGCTGGCCTCTAAATCCTCTGACTGGGCTAGGGTAGTGAATCTATCCAGGTCTTCCTGGGCTATAACTACTGCCATTCTTTCCTGGGATTCGGACAAGGCTATTTCTCCCCCATTAAGGCCGGGATACTTTAGGGGCACCTTATCTAGGTCTATATATAGGCTCTCCGCCAATTCTCCTACCGCTACCGAAACACCTCCGGCGCCAAAGTCATTGGAGACTTTGATCATCCTTGTAGCCTCCGGATTTCTAAAGAGCCTGATGATCTTTCTCTCTATTGGTGGATTACCTTTTTGCACTTCTGCTCCGGCAGTATCCAATGATTTTTGTGTTTGTACCTTTGAGGAGCCGACAGCCCCACCTAGACCATCCCGTCCTGTTTTACCCCCCACTAAAACAATCAAATCACCGGGCTGTGCTTTCCCCCTAAAGACCCAATCCTTTGGTGCCGCGGCAACTAGGGCACCTAATTCCATCCGTTTTGCCATAAAGCCGGGATGATAAAACTCCTTTATATACCCTGAGGCTACACCGATTTGATTGGCATAGGAGCTATATCCTTCCATAGCCCCCCGGGTGATTGTTCTTTGGGGAAGTTTTCCCACCAATGTCTCTTCAAAGCCTTGTCTAGGATCATCCCCACCGGTAATCCTCATAGCCTGATAGACAAAAGCTCTCCCAGAAAGGGGATCCCTAATTGCACCACCTAGGCAGGTGCCGGCACCACCAAAGGGTTCCATCTCTGTAGGATGGTTATGGGTTTCATTTTTAAACATCAATAGCCACTTTTCATTTTCACCATTCACATCCACATCTATCTCAATACTGGCGGCATTTATTTCCTCAGAATCTTCTTTATTATCCAGGCTGCCATTCTTTAAAGTTTCCTTCATATTTATTGTGGCTAGATCCATTAAGGACATGGCCCTGTCGGTGTTCCCATAAACATATCTTCTGGAATCTATGTATTGGCTTAGGGCATTTTCAAATAGTTCCTTATATTTTCCCTCTTGGATATCAATTTCTTTAATCTCAGTCATAAATGTAGTATGTCTGCAATGGTCAGACCAATAGGTATCAATCATCTTTAGTTCAGCAATACTTGGGTCCCTATTTTCCCCCTTAAAATAATCCTGACAATATAGGAGGTCATCCATATCTAATCCAAGACCTATTTCTTCCTTTAGATTGGCTACTTGATCCTGGTTCATACCAATAAAACCATGGATAAATTCTACTTCTTCAGCTTCATCTTCTGCTGATTCGGAATGGAAGAAATTCAACTCTACTTCCTTACCTTCAATAGGGTTAATATAATAAGCCTTTATTTTCTTAAAGTCCTGGTGGTTCCCACCTTCTACTATAATAACCTTTGAATGGAAGACATTGACCTTATCAAAGCCTAGAAAGTCTTTTATTAGGGAAAGGACGGCATCTTCCCTTTGGTTAAATTCCCCTTGGTGGTATACCATCCTAAAGAATTTCTCCTCTTTTTTTAATAGAGGTAGGCTATCATATATCATATCTACAGGGGATTCGTAAAGGATTTTTTCTACAATGGTCTTTACCTGGTCTTCCTCTATATTTATCAGATCATAGACATTTACCACCCTAACCTTTTTTAAATTAGGGATAGCCAGATAATTTTTAAATTCCTTTAATAAATTTTCTCCCTCCATACTGGTAGCTGGATTTTTCTCAATAAAGATTCTCTTACTATTCATTGGGACCTCCTTAAGATTAACTCCTCTAATTTAAGGGGTTGGATATAGTCTCCATCCTTATATGCCCTCATACTTCCCCCGGAAATCTCATCTATCAATGCAATATGCTGGTCTTCTCCTACTTTTCCAAATTCCAGCTTAATATCGTATAACTCTATACCTTTGGCAGCCAGCTGGTTTTTTATTATTTCACTAATCCTCCTGGTTAGGCTAACTAGAGTTTTATATTCCTCCTTACTCATTATACCTAGCATTTCCAATCCTTCATCTGTTATTAGGGGGTCATTTCTATGGTCATCCTTTAGGGTAATCTCCACATAAGAATTTAGGGTCTGTCCCTCTTTAGCATATAGGCCATATCGGCGGATAAAGCTCCCTACCGCCTTATAGCGGCAGATAACCTCTACCCCTTCTCCAAACATGGTGGCCGGCAGGACCCTCATAGAATTATTCCCTATATCTGAATCAATATAATGGGTGGGAATACCCATTTCATTTAATTTGCCATAAAAGTAGCTTGTCAATCTAAGGCTGGACTGACCTATCCCCTGGATGGTAAGACCAACAGCATTAGCCCCGGGATCAAAGATCCCATCCTCTCCAGTAACATCATCCTTAAACTTTAATAGGTAATTTCCATCCTCTAATGCATACACATCCTTAGTCTTGCCCTTATAAACCAATTCCATATCTTAAAAACCTCCTTTGTATAAATCTAAACAAACATAGCCCAGTCAGGTAGGAAGCGAAACCTACCCGACTGGGCTTTTATCCCTTCGGTGTAATACTACAATAGCAGTATCTGTACCGCTCGGTCCAGCAGGAAGACTCCTCGGAACCCTAGGCACACTTTCACTCATAGTTAAATGATTTATGGTCATCTAGTAGAAACGTCCCAACCTTATTATGAGACATATATGAGCAACTATTTATCTTTATATCATAATAATAACATAAAACTCTTAAAATAAGCTAGTTTATCATTATATAATTTTTTAAAATCCCTTCACCTTAGTATATTTAAATCAAATAATGTTTAAGAATCTACATATAATCTATCTGGTATTCGATCATTATTTAACCACCCATTAATATATTCATAGATTTCTTCTTTATTAATCTCATTTAGAAGTTCGTGCCTACCACCTTTAAATAATTTTAATGTAACATTTTCTAGAGATAATTTTTCATATTGGTTCAATAGCCCTTTTATAGATTTGCCATAATCTCCTACAGGATCCATATCACCGGAGAGAATTAGGACTGGTAGGTTCTTATCTATATTTTTAAGCCTCTCAGGAAGATATAGGGATTTAAAGCCCTTAAACATATTATAGTAAAAATCAATAGGGGATATATAGCCTGAAAGATTATCTTCAATGTATTTATCAACCTCATTTTTATCCCTGGTCAGCCAATCAAATTTTGTTCTTTTATTTTCCACTTTATTATTATAAGAACCGAAAGACAGTTTATCCAATAGCTTTGCAGGCTTTTTATTATCTAAAAAGGTATTTTGTAATCCGGCTAAAATACTCCCTGCCCTAATATCTA
>CAYMVC010000010.1:14747-16647 GCA_964393755.1 uncultured Eubacteriaceae bacterium
AGTCAAAGAGTAATATCTAATCCTTTTTGCTTTGCTGAGCCTGAAAGAATGATACCATCTATAGCCTTAGAATATCTTATTATATATTCTTGACCAATAAAGGAGCCAAAGCTATGGGCAAAAATATAGAGGGGGAGACCTTTATGTTTTTCCCTTATTATTTTAGAAATAATTCTTTCATCTTCTACAATATTATAAAAGCCTTCTTCCCCAAGATAGGCTAAAATACTGTTTTCTCCAATAGAAAGTCCATGACCTCTATGATCATTGGCATATACCATATAGCCTCTTTGATTTAAAAAGTTTGCAAAGTTCTCATATCTGCCACCATGTTCAGCCATTCCATGGAATATCTGGACAACTCCCTTAGGCTTATCTACTTCATCCCAAACTCTAAGGAATAAATTTGACCCATCCTTACCTTTAATAAAAGAACCTTTTTCTTTTTCCATTCTCATCACCTAAATCAATTATATATTACTAAAACTGGGAGAACAATAGATATAAGAAATATTGGATATTTCCCATTGTTATTTATGGAGTATTTTATTATAATAAGAGACACTATTAAAATATAGTGTAATAACTTCCATACATATCGGAAAAATTATTAACCTTAAGATAAAACAATTTAATTCCTGGGAGGGATAAAAAGATGAAATTATCTAGTAGAATTCAAAACATGGCAGATTCGCCTATAAGAAAACTTTCACCTTATGCGGCAGCAGCTAAAAGTGCAGGCAAGAAGGTCTATGGGCTTAACATTGGTCAACCTGATATTGAAGCACCAGAGGAATTTTACCAAAAATTAAGAGAATTTAAAGGGATTTTATCCTATGCAGATTCCCAAGGTTATTCGGAATTGCTGGATTCTTTTGAGGCATATTACAAAAAAAAGAATATCCAATTTGATAAAGAAGATATTATAGTAACAATAGGTGCAACAGAGGCCTTATCAATGGCTATGTTAGTAACCTGTGATATAGGTGATGAGATATTGATTCCAGAACCTATGTATGCCAGCTATATTTTACTGGCACAACAAAACAGTGTAAATATAAGACCTATAAATACAAAGGTGGAAAATGATTTTAGCCTACCAGAAGAAGGTGAAATAGCAGCTTTAATTACAGATAAAACCAGGGCAATACTTATTTCAAATCCTTCAAATCCAACGGGAAGAGTATACACCAAGGAAGAAGTCCATCTTATAGCAAAGATAGCCAAAGACCATGATTTGTTTATATTTGCTGATGAGGTATATAGGGAGTTCATATATGATGATGTGGAACTAATCAGTTTTGCCCATATTGAGGATATTAAAGATAGGGTTGTTCTTATTGATAGTATTTCAAAACGTTATAGTGCTTGTGGAGCAAGGATTGGCTCTATTGCATCAAAGAATAAGGATTTAATGAAGCAGATATTAAAATTAGCCCAGGCAAGATTATGTGCACCATTGCTAGAACAAGTAGGTGCTACCAGTTTTACCACTGTCCCAGAAGAATATATTATAAATTCCCAAATTGAGTATAAAAAAAGAAGAGATTTAGTCTACCAGGCCCTAAGCAAGATGGATGGGGTGGTATGTCATAAACCTCAAGGAGCCTTTTACATGGTAGTAAAACTACCAGTTGAAAATGCCGAGGATTTTATAGTCTGGCTTTTAAGTGATTTTTCTATAGACAATGAAACAGTATTTTTAGCCCCTGCTGCTGGATTTTACGGTACAGAAGGATTGGGACTAGATGAAGTAAGAATTTCTTATTGTATAAATCAAGAATCCCTAAAAAAAGCAATGAATATTCTTTCAGAAGGTCTTAAGGAGTATAATAAAATCAGGAAATAGGAGATAGTCCAAGGTGCTGTAGGGGAGGGGTTCTACCCCTTCCACCATAGG
>CAYMVC010000011.1:0-746 GCA_964393755.1 uncultured Eubacteriaceae bacterium
ATAAATCCAGAGAAAAAGGAAGTTTTCGTAGATGGAAAACTTAAAGGATATGTTAAAGGGGAAATTGATGCTCTAGTTCAGGGAAAGGTAATCGGGGAAATTAGACCTATTTCTTCTGATAATAGAAAGACACTAAATGAGAATAACCCAGGAGAAGGGGAGGATCTTGGATATGAAGAAAACTAATAAAGTAATATCTATAATTATATTGACCTTATTATTATTCAATATAATAACTCCGGTCCTGGCCAAAGATAGTAAAAGTCAAACTATCCACCTTAAAAACAAAGCGGATCTTATGAAGTTTTCCAAGAACTGCTCCTTTGACAAGTATTCTGAAGGTTTAGAGGTATTTTTAGACAATGATATAGATTTAGAAGAAGAAGGCTTTTCACCTATACCCATATTTAAGGGAAGCTTTAATGGGAAGGGAAACACCATTAAGGGCTTATTAATCCAGGCTGAAGGGTCTAGCCAAGGATTTTTTAGGTATTTAGAAAAAGAAGCTATAGTAAAAGATATACATTTAGAAGGAGTGGTTACTCCCAGCGGTGATAGGGAAAATATCGGAGGTATTGTTGGCTACAACAAGGGGCTAATAGAAGGGTCTAGCTTTTCTGGCATTGTAAGGGGTAAAAATACTGTGGGAGGTATTGTTGGTTTTAATAGTAGCACTGGAATGATAAAGAAATCTAAGTTTAATGGAATAGGATACGGGGAAAGGAAGGTTGGGGGCATAGCAGGTC
>CAYMVC010000011.1:756-16568 GCA_964393755.1 uncultured Eubacteriaceae bacterium
GGAATTGATACAGTTTATATGTCTTATCATTTTGGAATTCAAGATAGTTTAAATTCTGCCAGTATTAACACCACCGTAGAAGAGGAAAAGATAGATATTCAAAATATAACTACAGAGGATATTAGTTTTTCAAAGGTTTTTACCGATGCTACCGATATAGGTGGTATAGCCGGTGCAAATACAGGTCTTATAAAAGATTCTAAAAATCAAGGGCAAATCGGTTATAGCCATGTGGGATATAATATAGGTGGTGTTGCAGGGCGGCAAAGTGGTCATATTAATAATTGTGAAAATCATGGGGAAATACTTGGGCGTAAAGATGTAGGTGGAATAGTTGGTCAAATGGAGCCCTATGTAGATATGCAGATGGCACCATCTAAATTAAGGCAATTAAGAAAAGAACTCAATGGTTTACAGGGGTCTATTTCCAAAATGATAAATAAGATAAGACTGGTTTCAAATATCATGGATGAAAACCTATTGAAAATTCAGAAGGATATAGAAAAGGGAATGGACCGTATAAAAGACCTGATGGACTATAGTGGAGAAATAGGAGACCTAGACCTGAAAGATATTTTTGACCTATTTCCCGATGATATAAACATAGATGATATAGACTTTGATGATATAGATTGGGGAGATATAGAAGACTTACCAGATATGGGAGATTTAGAAGGTGATTATCAAAAAGCAAGGGAAGGGTTATTTGACTCGATAGAGGATATTTCCACCTCTTTTAATGATTTCATAAAAGTAACTAAAAAAGAATCAAATATAATGATTGATGAAATAGAAGCTATGACAAATCAATTGTTTACAATTATGAATATCATGTTTGAAATAATAGAAGATGTTACAACTAAGGAGCCAGAAATTGAAGATATAGTCAAGGACACTTCCCGTGAAAATATTGATAAAAAAATAGAGGGGAAGGTATTAAATTCAAAGAATCATGGTAATATTGAAGCTGACCTCAATGTGGGGGGAATAGCAGGGGCAATGTCCATAGATTTAGAATTAGATCCGGAAGATGATATAAAACTTCAAGGGAAATTTACAGCAAATACAATATTTGAAAGTCGGGCAATAGTAGATAAATGTGAGAACTACGGAAGTATAGTAGGGAAAAAGAACCATGTTGGAGGGATAGTAGGCAATATGGAATTAGGTTATATAAAGGATTCCCTAGCCTATTCAGATGTAAAAAGCATATCAGGAAACTATGTGGGGGGAATTGGAGGAAAATCCCTGGGACCTGTAGATGGCTGTTATTCAAGAACAAATCTTTCGGGAAGTAATTATATAGGAGGTATTACCGGCTTTGGCAAGGAAGTCTTAAATTCCTATTCCCTAATAAAGGTTGAAATGGGAAGGGCATATATTGGGGCAATAGCTGGTAATAAGGATGTTAAAAGCACAATAAAGGGTAATTATTTTGTCAGCGATGACCTAAGTGGAATTGATGGAATAAGCTATAGGGATATGGCAGAACCAATATCCTATGAAAAGCTAATAGCTATTAAAGATATACCGTCCATGTTTAAAGACTTTAGACTGGATTTTTGGGCAGATAATAGATTAATAGATACTAGGGTGTTTAATTATGGTGAAGATCTAAGCAAAATGGACCTACCTGAAATACCTTCCAAGGAGGATAAATATGGTAGGTGGGAAGAAATTGACTTTTCTGATCTTAAATATGACAAGAAAATTGAGGCCCAGTATATACCCTATATAACTCTACTTGAAAGTTCGGAATTAAGGGAGGAAGCCTTACCTATAATTCTGGTAGAAGGAAAGTTTACCGATCAGGATAGACTAAAGGTCACCCAAGCTAATTCTTTAGAGGAATACAGGATAAGAATACCTGATGATGGGAGTTCCTCTCATACTATCAGATATCTTCCTACTAATAAAAAGGATAGTTTCAATATCTTTCTTCTAGAGGGGGAAGATTGGAAAAGACACCAGTATAAGCGGGATGGGAAATATCTAGTCTTTGAAACAAATGGAAATGATGTTAGCTTTAAGGCTATAAAGGCAGAAAAGCTATTTAAGGAAATACATGTGATAGTATTTATTATCTTTATTATTATTTTAGTACTATTATTCAAGCTTTTGAAAAGAAAAAAGAAAAGGTTAGTGGATGAAAAAAGCAATTAATAATTCATACAGGATTGTGGAAAGGAGATGTTTGCATGATTTGTTATTTGGATAAACTTGATTCCCCTATAGGTCTTATTGACTTAGCAGCCATTGATGAAGGTCTTGTATATTGTGGGAGTCATAGGATAAAAGGACCTAATATGGAAACTTGGCTTAATAAATACTTACCAGAATTCGAACTTAAAAAAGAAGAAAATCATATTATTAAAATGGCCAAGCACCAATTGAGGGAGTATTTTGCCGGGAAAAGTGAAATCTTAGATGTGCCCCTGTATCTTGTGGGGACGGATTTTAGAAAAAAGGTTTGGAAGGCATTAAGAACCATTCCCTATGGTCAGACCCGGACCTATGGTCAAATAGCAAAACAGATAGGCAATCCAAAGGGACCAAGGGCTGTTGGACAGGCAAATCATAATAACCCTATTTCCTACTTTGTACCTTGACATAGGGTAATAGGTACCGGTGGTACCTTAGTAGGTTTTGGTGGAGGACTAGATGCAAAGAGTTGGTTATTGGATTTGGAAGGGGCAAAATATAAAAGTGATCCTGGAATTTAGGACCACTTATTTAACTCTATCTAAAGATTAACTTAAATACATAATAGGCTCCATATGCCACTGCCAGTAGCAAATATATTAGAATTCAAGGGGGACATTTCCTATACCAAGGTTTTTTAACTTTTATCAATTTCCTTCTCCTTCTTTTAGATAATTACTTTTATGTTCATTATACCATGGTTTTCCATTAGGTTTTAATATTTGTGTTATAATATTTTAAAAGGGATAGATGATATTTTTATTTGTCTCTTTTCATTTGATAGGCTAGTTAGGAATATTTTGTAGAAGCCTTTGGGTGAATAAAAATATTAATAGTTAATAGCATAAGAACAAAATAGAGGAGGAATTAAAAATGCGTTTCAAATATTTTTTACCTACTAAAGTCTTCTTTGGAGACAATTCTTTAATACAAAACAAGGCTGTCCTTAAAACTCTTGGTAGAAAGGCACTTATTGTTACAGGGAGAAGGTCTGCCAAGATGAATGGTTCTTTTGATGATATTACTAAAGCCCTATCTGATTTAGATATGGATTATATTGTATTTGATCAGGTAGAAGAAAACCCCTCTTTGGAAACCATTGAGAAGGCTAGTGATATGGCAAAGGGAAATAATGTAGATTTTGTAATAGGTGTGGGTGGAGGTTCACCAATGGATGCTGCTAAAGCAATAGCCATATTTATTAAAAATCCGAAGGTCAACTCAGAAAACATATTTGATGGTCAAGTGTTAGATCATATTCCGGTTGTCGCCATCCCCACTACTGCAGGTACTGGTTCTGAAGCAACACCATATAGTATAGTAACTTCCAATAAAGAAAAAAATAAAAAGAATTTAGGTCAGGTGGTATTTCCCTCTTTTACCTTTATAGATAGTAAGTATACTCAAAATCTACCCTATGATATTACTGTCAGCACATCCGTAGATGCTTTTACTCATTTGGTGGAAGGATATTTAAATAATAATGCTAATATTATGTCAGATATATATGGGGAGAAGGGCTTTGAGTTATTTAGAGAATGTTTTAAGAATCTAATAGATAAAGACTTAGATGAGAAATTTAGGGATAATGTAATTTTCGCCTCTTATTTAGGGGGAATACAAATAGCCCAAACTGGAACTTCATTACCTCATGGAATGGGCTATCCTCTTACCTACTTTAAAGGTATACCCCATGGATTAGCCAACGGTGTTTTAACTATAGAGTATTTAAAGATATTTAAAGATAAGGAAAGAATTTATAGGATGCTTAATCTTTTAGGTATGAGTTCCTTAGAGGAATTAGAGACTATACTTAGAAAACTGATCAAACTAAGAATCTCTATAACAGAAGAGGAAATAAACAATTATGCTAAAGATTTTTACACTAATAAGGAAAAACTTAAAAATCATACAGAAGATGTAAACCTAGAAGATATAATAAAAATATATAAAAATAGCCTTTTATAGGGAACTTATTTACCTGATTTAGAGTTTGGTGGCTAAAATTATATAAGTATATTAGAAGGGAAGGCAGATTATGATGTTAGAAGATCTATTAATGAATAGGAGGAGTACTAGAAAGTTCCAAGATAAAAAAGTTGAGCCGGAGAAGATTGAAGCAATTATAAGGGGGGCTCTAACGGCACCCTCTGGCAATAATTTCAAGCCGGTAGAAATTGTAAAGGTGGAAAACAAGGAGACCTTAATAAAACTTGGGGATAGTAGAGGGAAGGTTTCCAAATTAATAGGAAATGCCCCCCTAGCATTTGCCATATTAGGGGATACCCAAAAGTCTAGAACCTGGATGTCAGACACGGCAATAATGGCTATCATAATACAATTATTGGCAGAAGACCAGGGATTAAAATCCTGCTGGATCCATGTGGAAACCAGGATAGCAGATGATGGAAGTGATGTGGAGGAAAATGTAAAAGCAATATTAAATGTTCCTAAACATTATACTCCCCATTGTATAATAGCTATAGGATATCCAGATGAATACAAAAGACCTTATACAGAAAAAGACTTAGATTATAGCAGGTTACATAAAGAAGGATTTTGACATATTGTTTTAGGGGGAAAAGACTATGGCAAAATATGAAAGAAGTTTCCAGGGGAATTTTAATCAGGTATTAGACCTATGTGAAGAGGCTATAATGAAGGGCAGTGTAACAGCCAGTTATGAAGAAGGTAGTGATTATGAAAATGCTGGTGTGGAAGTGGCTGTCAGAGGATATGAAAGATACAGTGCTTTTGGGGGTAATAGGGTAAGTTTGAATCTCACCCTAATGGGCTATAATGGGGATATCTTTTTATCTGCAATAACATCAGGTGGGAGCCAGGCAATGTTTTTTAAGATCAATACTATAGGGGAAGAAAACTTTTTAGGAACATTAACATCTGTGGTGGATAAATACATTAGTGGCTAAATCAAAACTACCTGCTCAGCAGGTAGTTTTGATTTGGATACATAAAAGTTTTTTATAGGTTATCTAGTGCATTTTTGAGGTCAGCTATTATATCTTCAGGGTTTTCTAAGCCAATAGCCAGCCTTACTAAACCCTCTGATATTCCGCTTGCTGCCCTTTCCTCCTTTGTATAAGGGGAGTGGGTCATGGAGGCTGGGTGTTGAATAAGGGTTTCCGCATCTCCTAGACTTACTGCTAAGGTGCAAAGTTCTACACTATTCATTAATTTTCTTCCTGCTTCTATACCCCCCTTTAATTCAAAGGCTATCATTGCTCCAGGGAGTGACATTTGTTTTTTTGCCAATTCATATTGTAGAAAACTTTTTAGACCAGGATAGTTTACTTTTTCTACTGCTTGGTGGCTTTCTAAAAATTCTGCAACTTTCTGGGCATTGGAGCTATGTCTTTCCATTCTAAGGTCTAAGGTTTTCATTCCCCTATTGATTAAAAAGGCTTCAAAGGCACCTAATACAGAACCGGTTAAATCCTTAACCCCAACTAACCTTACCCTATTTATATAGTCCTGATTCCCCGCAACAAATCCTGCAATTACATCACCATGTCCATTGAGATATTTAGTGGCAGAATGAACAACTATATCTGCACCTATATCCAAAGGTCTTTGGATATAGGGTGTGTTATAGGTATTGTCCACTATCACCTTACAATCTTTGTTTTCGTGGGCAATATCTGATATTTTCTGTATGTCACTTATATCCATATTTGGATTTGCCGGTGATTCTAAGTAGACTACCTTTGTATTAGGTTTCATGGCATTTCTTACATTTTCAGGATCTGTGGTATCCACAAAACTAACTTCTATTCCAAATCTTTGGATTTCATGATTTAAAAATGCGAAGGTACAACCATAAAGGGTTTTTGCTGCAATGATATGATCACCTGCCCCCACCAATACCCATATGGCAGAGGTGATTGCTCCCATACCAGATGCTGTTGACATTGCGGCCTCAGCATTTTCTAAGTTAGCCAGTTTGTTTTCCACCTGGGTATTTGTCGGATTACCAAGTCGTGAATAGATGTATCCGCCCTCTTCTAAGGCAAATCTTCTACCTCCTTGTTCTGCAGAATCAAACATAAAGGTGGATGTTTGATAGATTGGTGTTGCTAAGGCCCCATGTTCATTCTTTTCATAGCCAGCATGGATAGCCCTTGTAGAAAACCCCATTTTGCTTAGACTTTTCTTGTCCAATTTAACCCCTCCTCAAAATTTTTTTTAGACCATTCCCCAAGAAGTTACAGTAAAAAGATTCCTTCTAACTCTATTATATAACAAATATTCTGAATATAAAATAAACATTTATTATTAGGGAATTTTCAAGTAAAAATAGGAATTTTACATTCTCCTCATGATACAATAAAGAAAAGCTAATTTAACATAAGAATTTAATATTTAGGAGGTTTTTAATGAATAATTTAATCTTACCATTTAGTTTTATATTACCTACAAAGATTGTTTATGGTCCAGGCATTATTTCCAATTTAGTTGAGGAATTAAAAAATAATAATGGGGAAAGACCTATTATTGTTACTGACAAAGGGATAAGGTCTGCAGGTCTGCTAGAAAAAATTACACCCATGTTAGATGATAATAAGGTAAAATATATTATTTATGATGGAGTAGAAGCTAACCCTAAGGATATAAATGTTGAGGAAGGGGCAAGAATTGCCAGGGAATTTGGTGCAGATTCTATTATAGCAATTGGGGGAGGTAGTCCCATTGATTGTGGTAAATCTATCGGGGTCTTATTGGCCCATAATGATGATAAAATTAAAAAATATGAGGGGAAAACAGCGGCTACTAAACCTTTGCCCTTATTTATCACCATACCAACTACTGCTGGGACAGGAAGTGAACTTACATTTTCTTCAGTGATTACAGATACCAAGAACAATTATAAAATGACAATTAAAAGTCCTTATACAGCTGCCAAGGTGGCACTTTGCGATCCAGAACTCACCTTAACACTCCCTAAACATATAACAGCTTCCACCGGAATGGATGCCTTGACCCATGCTATTGAGGCTTATACTGCTAATTGTGCAGAAGCTATTAGTGATGGTTTAGCACTTTATGCCATAGAATTAATTTATAATAATCTGCTGTTAGCTTTTAAAGAGGGTTCTAATCTTGAAGCCAGGAGCGGTATGCTCCTAGGAAGTATGATGGCAGGAATAGCTTTTAGTCATTCGGATGTAGCTTCTGTCCACTGTATTGCTGAATCCCTTGGAGGAATCTATGACCTTCCCCATGGAGTCTGTAATGCAATATTTCTACCCCATGTTATGGAATATAATATGGATTATGCCCTGGAAAGATATGCAAGAATAGGAAAAGCTATGGGCTTAGACTTTGAAGATATAGAAGAAGGTGCTCAAAAGGCAGTTAATGGAGTTAAAAGGCTAGCGGTAGATGTTGAATTACCATCATTCTCTAATTTAAATGTAAACTTAAAGGACTTTGATAAGCTGGCTGAAATGGCTACTAGAAATATTTCCACCCAAAGCAATCCTAGACCAATGGATAAAGAAGATTATTTGATGGTATTAAATAAGGCTTACTTATGGTAGGGGATGGATAATTCCATCCTCATCAATTTTTATATTAATTGATATATCCTCTAGAAATTTAAAAATTCTTTCTTTACCCTCCTTATCCTTTTCAATAGTTGTTTTAGTATCAGCTTGTATGGCAGGTATTACTTCCAAATCCATAGTTTCTTCCTCATCATCTCCATATAAGTGGATATTTAAAAGCATTGTATCTAAGGTCTTAGCATTAAACCAGTAATTTCCCAGGCTATAGACAATGGGCTTTCCATTATAGTACTCTATACCCTGAAGGCAATGGGGATGGGCACCTATAACTGCATCTGCCCCGGCATCAATATATTCCTTACCTGTAGTAAGCTGTACTTCTTCTAATTCAAAACTATATTCTATACCCCAGTGAACATAAGCAAAAACAAAATCAGCATTTCTTTTAGCATTTCTTATTGTTTCCTTAAATAACTTTGTATCATGACAATGTAAAATGCCAGGTCTATCATCGGTGGCCTGGAGGGTCATTTTTTTGTATCGCTCTGCCCTGGAGGCTGAGACTAAGGCTATGGTTTTACCCTGGATTTGAAAATATTCTGGAGTCATGGCTTCTTCTAAATTTTCACCTGCACCGAAGTAGGGGATTCCCGCATCCTTTAGAGTAGTTAGTGTATCTAAAAATGCCTCCTCTCCATAATCATAAACATGATTATTAGCCAAATTTACCACATCTACACCCAGTTCCTTAAGTATATTTACCCTGGAGGGATGGGCCCTAAAGGTATAGGACTTGCCCTTTAAGGGGGCGCCCCTATCACTATAGGTAAATTCATTGTTAATGCACATAATATCTGCCTTATTCATTAATTCAATTAGTTCAGGGGAAATACAATCATAAATTCCATTTTCCACACTATTATAGTATTTCATAGTAGGCCAATTTTCATCAAAGTTAATATCTCCTGCAAAGGCAAGGACAAAATCATAAGGATTTAAATTCACAACTTCCTCTTCTAGGACCTCATCTGGTGGATTGTCAACAATAGGGTCCTGGTCTTTACATCCACCATTAAATAGCAGACAAACAATTATTATGAATAAGATAATTATACTTTTCCTTTTCATCACAAACCTCCTGGAATTTACTTCCTTCAACCTCTATTATAATTAAGCTTATAGGATAAGACAATAGATCGAATAATTAAAACATATTAATGAAGGAAATCTTATAATAAGGGTAGAATGATAATAGAAAGAATATTGTAGAAATTAAAGTAAAATTACAAGATAAGTGCTTACTTTTGGAGGAAATTATGGAATTTAATATGCCCTGCTATGTTAATAATATTTTAAATAAACTAAAAGAGAATGATTTTGAAGGCTTTTTAGTTGGGGGAAGCATAAGGGACTTATTATTAGGTATTCCACCCCATGATTTTGATATTTCCACCAATGCCTTACCAAATGAAATCTTAAATATATTTAAGGACTATAAAACCCTAGAAGTGGGAAAGACCTTTGGTACTATTGTAGTGGTACAGGGAGACAATAGGGTGGAAGTAACTACTTATAGAAGGGAGAGTGAATATTTAGATGGTAGAAGACCCTCCCAGGTGGAGTTTACCTATGATCTTTTAGAGGATTTAGGACGAAGGGATTTTACCATAAATGCCCTTGCCTATAATAAGGAATCTGGACTAATAGACTACTTTAATGGTAGAAAGGACTTGGAGGATAAGATCATAAGAACGGTGGGAAATCCAGAGGAAAGATTTAAGGAAGATCACTTAAGAATTCTAAGGGGAGTGCGGTTAGCTTCCCAATTAGTTTTTGATATAGATAAAGAAACTACTAAGGCAAGTAAGGATATGGGTCACCTATTAGGCAAGATAAGTGTAGAAAGAATTAGGGAGGAACTGTTTAAAATCATTCTTTCAAAAAAACCTTCCTATGGATTGGAATTGATAAGAGAACTTAGATTGATGGAAACTATTTTGCCAGAAATGATAGATACCATTGATTTTAATCAATATAACCCCCACCATGACAAGGATGTCTTTTATCATAGTCTATGTGTTCTGGACCATTGTCCCCCAATATTAGATATAAGACTGGCAGGTCTATTTCATGATATAGGAAAACCTAAGTCCTTTACTATAGACCAGGAAGGTATTGGTCATTTCTATGGCCATGATGAATTAGGAGAGGAAATAACTAGGAATACTTTAAGCAGATTAAAATCTTCCAATGAGCTTATTAATAAGGTGACTGTATTGGTGAGGGAACATATGACAGCCCACAACAACTACAGTGACAAGGGTTTAAAAAGGTTGATTAATAGGGTGGGGGAGGATGGTATTTTCAAACTCCTTAGCCTACAAAAGGCTGACAAGATATGTTCGGCGGGAGATAGAAATATAGATTTTTTAATTCACCGGGAGGAAAGAATTAAAGAAATATTAGAAGAAAAGGAAGTGGTAAATAAAAACCAATTGGCTCTAGATGGTCATGACCTCTTAAGTTTAGGTTTTCCCCAAGGAAAGATAATTGGAGAAATATTAGAATACCTATTAGACCAGGTAATGGACTATCCAGAATTAAATAATAAAGGTGATCTCCTTTCCATAGTAAAGGAAGTCTTTAAGGAGTAGGAGAATAAAATTTTAAAATAAAAATAGGGGGAAAGATATATGAAAAATAATTTTCAAGTAATAGAAAAATTAATGGGAGAATACAAGACATCCTTTTATCTATATGATGAAATCATTATAAATCAACAGCTAGACCTACTTTTAGGAGGATTTACCCAATTTGAGTTTTTATACTCTATAAAGACAAATCCCTTCAGGCCTATTGTTGATTTTGTTGTTTCTAAAGGTTTTGGTGCAGACGCAGCTTCTGCCCAGGAGGTTATTATTGGTGAAGAGGCAGGCTTACCAAGGGAAAAGATTTTTTATTCCACTCTAGGGAAAACCAAAAATGATATTGAAAATACAATTGATAAGGCAATTATAATAGGAGATAGCTTTAATGAATTAGTCCTAATTAATGATCTGGCAAAGGAGAAGGGGATCCAAATAAAGGTGGGTTTAAGGATAAACTTAAACTACAATATGGAGGGTGGTCAGGGTTCCACCAGTAAATTCGGTGTAGATGAAGATAGCCTTGCAGAACAAAAAAACTTTATAAATAATCTAACTAATATAAAAATCTCAGGAATTCATGTCCACTTACGAAGCCAGGTTTTAGATTATCAAAAACTTTATAATTATTATGAAAAGGTTTTTAAGCTGGGAGAATTTTGTAAATATAATTTAGATTGGGATTTAGATTTTATTAACTTTGGTGGAGGTTTAGGAGTAGTATATTCCCAAGAAAATGACAATCCCCTTGATATAAAAAGCCTTGCTAATGGTTGTAGGGAATTAGTTGAAAGGTTTAAAGAAAAATCTGGTATAAGGTTGCTTATAGAAACTGGCAGGTTTGTTGTTTGCCAAGGAGGTCAATATATTACCTATGTTGTAGATATAAAGGAATCAATGGGGGAAAAGTTTTTGATTGTTGAAAAGGGTCTAAACGGATTCTTACGACCTTCAATAGTAGAACTTCTAAATTTGTACACTAGAGAAGGTGAAGAATTAAAGGCGGCAGAACCACTATTTACCACAAAGGATGCCTTTGAATTTATTATCCCCCAAGGGAATCCATCTAAAATGGAAAGGGTGACTATTGCCGGTAGCCTATGTACAGCAATGGATGTGATGGTAAAGGATATAAGGCTACCAAAAGCTAAAATTGGCGATATAGTCATTGTGACAAAGGCGGGAAGCTATGCCTATTCCCTATCTCCTATACACTTTGCCAGCCACCAACCACCCCTAGAATTTTATGTAAAGACAAATGGGAATATAATAGAAGCATACTGAAGCACTGGGGACGGTTCTTTTTGCTTCACTTAACAAATATTATTTTATGAGGTGATATTATGGTTAGACAAGCTAGGAAAATAAGTCCTACAGGTTATTACCATGTTATGATGCGTGGTATTAACAAAGAAAGGATATTTGAAAAAACAGGGTTTAAGTCTTATTTCTATTATTTATTAAGGATTCTATGTTCGGAAAACCCTATTGAGTTGGTGGCATACTGTATAATGAATAACCATGTCCATATTATATTACAAGGTGAAATTGATATCCTATCAATGGCAATAAAGAAAATAAATATAAAATTTGCAATGAAATATAATAAGGACAATGAAAGAGTTGGTCATGTATTTCAAGACAGGTATAAAAGTAAAATTATTAAGGATGATAATTACTTATTACAAGTAATAAGGTATGTACACAATAATCCTGTCAGTGCTGGTTTGGTAGGTCATGCTAGGGAATACAGATGGAGTAGCTATAAAGAATATACTAGCAATAATCTAAAAGTGATAAATAGAAATCAAAAAGAATTCATAATGGGGTATTTTTCAGGTAGCTTGGAAAACTTTATAAAATTTCATTTGAAATATGATTCAGAAGTGTTTTTGGATACAAAGGAAGAAATGGAAAAATATAAAGTGGAAGTGGCTAAAAGGATAAAAAATGATTTTAAAAAAAGCAAGGGAGTTACTGGAAGCGACTTCCACCTTGAAGACATTAAGAAATTGGCAAAAATATTATTAGAAAGGAGCCAATTAAGTCATAGGCAAATTGCTGAATTAATAGAAGTTAATGTAAATACAATACATAGAATAAGTAAGGAAACTCTACAAACAAACAGTGTAAAAAGCGAAATATGAAGCAAAAATAACCGTCCCTATTGCTTATGTTTCTGTTGGATATATTTCCAGGTATTACCTTTGTCTAGGGATTCATACATGGCTTTGGTTCCACCTTCATAGTCTCCGTCTTGACCTTGACCAACTATCAGGTAAAGTTTATCATTTACTTCATAGGGCATTTGAGGAAAGTCAAAGGGGTTATACTTTTCATTATTTGAAAGGGTCACTTCGATTGAAGGGATTTCTACTTTTTCATATGAGTGACCACCATTGTCTGTTCTATATAATTGGCCATATGATCCACCACTATGGGATAGACCTATAAATCCTAAATCATTGTTAATAAAAGTAATACCTGCAGAAACCCCTGTATCCCCATTAAAGGGGTCTGGATTTATGGTATTCCAAGTGGAACCACCATCTGAGGTTTTAAAAAGGCTATAAAAACGACTTCCTAGGGCAGCATCTGCCACCTGCAATTGATAACCTAGCAAGTGGTCTATAAAGAAAGTTTCCTCTCCCTCATTATAGTTATATCCTATATCCCAAGAAGGTTTAACATCCTCTTCTTTCTGTGGCACATACATTTTAGTACTATCTATAAATCTTAAAGGAGTAATTTGCTTTTCTTTTCCTGGAACATATATAGAAAGGGTATAGCCAATAATTTCCTCCCTAGGAGATTTAGCTGGGGTAATATCTTCATTTTCCCCTACATAAAAAACTCCTTCATTATTGTAACCAAAGCTCCTAACCCCTCTATATGAAAGACCAAAACTATCTTCATTCCAAGAAAGAACTTTTTCTTTTACAGGAATAGCTTTAGCCATATCTATCATAGGCTGTAATTCTTTATTTTTATCAAAATCATCTTCCACATATCCCCTTAGATATATAATAATCTTATTTGATTTTTTCTCATCATAGGAAATTAAAAAGCTTCGGGTTTTGCCCTTATTATCTTTTCCGTAGAAATAACTATCAAAAGAAGTTATTATTCCTTTTTTATTAAATTTCAAGCTAAAGTTTGATGAAAGAAACAATTCATCAGGAAGTGGTACCTTGTGTCTAATATCTTTAAAAATCCCATCTAAGTTATCTTCATAAATATTATTGTGAATGAAACTTACCTGTCGTTTATTTTTAATATCATGAATAAACCAAGATAACTTTCCTTGAAAATTTGAGCCGCTTTTATAAAGGTTTATACAAGTATAGTAAGTAGTGGATAAGAAAATAAAGCCACCGATAATAAGCCAGATCTTATATAATTTAAACCTATTTTTTACTGTAGAAGAGTGGTATTCAGCTTCTTTACTTACCTTATCTTCTTTTATTTTTCTATATATACAATATAAAATCCATATTAAAATAATTAATATACAGCCTATTATAATAGGTAATCTTTTTCTTATGCCTCCATATTTGCCAAGGGAGATAATATATAAACAGGCAATACCATAAACAATTAATATTACAGGATTCAAGATCTTAGCTAAAAACAGAATAGACTTTTTGTTCAAAGATAATTCCCCCTTATAGTTAAACTTAAGCATCAATTAAAAAAGATTAATTGATGTATGTAAATATAATACATCAAATAGTAAAAATAATGCTATAAATATTGAAATATGAAGCAAAAAGAACCGTCCCTAACGCTTCACTCCTAAGGAATGATTATATCATAATTGCAAAACTTATTATTAAGTACTAATATTGGATGATAAATTTTTTATTTAGGCAATATTAGTGTAAGATAATTATAGAAAAGTAATATTTTTCAAGAATCAAAGGAGACTCTACAATGTTAAATGTAAAAAATGTAAGTAAAAGTAATATTTTTTTTACTAGTGCGATTTTGTATACTAAGCAGGTTAAGGAGGTCATAATATGACTAAAGTTCTTGTAGTAGAAGATGAAAAGGAAATAGCAGACTTATTAGAGTATTATCTTAAAAATGAAGGTTTTAAGGTAGCTAAGACTTATACTGGTTTAAAGGTAATGGATATTATTGAGAAAGAAAAAATAGATTTAGCTATTTTAGATATTATGCTACCAGATGTAGACGGATTTACTATACTAAAAAACATTAGGCAAAAATATTACTTCCCCGTAATTATGCTTACTGCCAGGGTGGAAGATATTGATAAGATTATGGGGCTTACTATGGGAGCAGATGATTATATTACAAAACCCTTTAATCCCTTAGAGCTTATAGCTAGGGTAAAGACCCAACTGCGTAGGACAAAACTATATAATAAAGAAATTCAAGCTAACTTTATTGATATCCAAGGATTACATATAAATTTAGACTCCCACAGAGCAAGTCTTCATGAAAAGGAATTAGATCTTACACCACTAGAATATAATATTTTGCTATATCTAGCTAAGAAGAAAGGGAAAGTAATTTCTTCGGAGGAACTTTTTACAGAAGTTTGGGGTGAGAAGTATTTGGATAATAACAATACTGTTATGGCACATATAGCCAGACTAAGGGAGAAAATGCAGGAAGATGGCAGAAAACCAAAATATATAAAAACAATTTGGGGAGTAGGTTATATCATTGAGTAGATATTATGAGAGATATAAGAAAAGGTTTGTCAGGGAATTTATTATAGTATCCTTCATTTATAGTCTTATTATATTTCTAGCTTTCTATTTTTTTTATTTACTACTAAGTAGGAGGATATATTATGGATATGAGCCTATGTATCCTTTTTATAATTGGGCCAATAATAATAAAGCTTTTTTAATATTATTGGCTTTAGCTCTTGGATATTTTACAATAGGATTGTATCTATTTAAAAAAGCTTTAAAATACACAGATGAAATTATCACTTCCATGGATGAGATAAATAAGGAAGATGATAACCTAATCTCTTTATCTGGTGATCTACGAGATGTGACAAACAAAATGAATAATATAAAATTAAGCTTGAGGGAAAAGGAGAGGCTAGCCAGGGATGTAGAGAAGAGGAAAAATGATTTAATAGTCTATTTAGCCCATGACTTAAAGACACCTCTCACTTCTATTATAGGCTATCTAACTATCCTAAAGGAAGAAGAGGATTTAAGCCAAAGCTTTAGAAAAAAATATCTTGGTATAAGTCATAATAAAGCCTTAAGATTAGAAGACTTAATAAATGAATTCTTCGATATTACCAGGTATAACCTTCAGGATATTAACCTGGAAAAGGCTAAGGTAGATTTTAGCCTGATGATGGATCAGATAATATTTGAATTTAAACCCCTTTTAAAAGAGAAAAATCTATCTATAATAAATTCAATTGAAAGGGACATTCAATTGAATA
>CAYMVC010000012.1:0-16468 GCA_964393755.1 uncultured Eubacteriaceae bacterium
GCACCAGGTTTGATGCGGCACGGAGATAAAGCGATCCAGTCCTGCCAGTAGTTCTCATATCCTTGCTTATGACAATAGGATTAATAAGCGATATCATAATGGGTAGTCCGTTAATACGTTCATCATTATTAGGATATGATCCTATTATAGGAGCAAGATATTATGGTATTGGTAATGAATATATGGGGGTACTTGTGGGATCTGCCCTAGTATTTTTTCTAGGTATTAAGGAAATATTTGAAATACCTAAATATATAATAATTTGCCTACTGACATCATTAATTTTAGTTATAGGATATCCCACATGGGGAGCCAATGTGGGGGGAACTATAACAGCCACAATGGCAACATTTTTTCTATTTTTAAGACTATATGATATAAAAATTGGGTGGAAGCAAATAATATTTGGAATAACAGGGCTAATTATAATTGTTGCAATAATGGCAATTGTAGATACAATGTTTCTAGACAAGCAAAGTCATTTGGCAGGAGCTATATCTTCTATAAAGGAAGGTGGAATCACATCCATAATTACAATTATCACAAGAAAGCTTGCAATGAATATTAGATTGTTTGGTGTTACCATTTGGAGTAAGGTATTAGTTGCCACCTTAGTTGTTTTTGCAATACTTTTTTATAAGCCCTATGGTGAATTAAAAAAGATCTTTGATAAATACCCATACTTATCAAAGGGTTGGGCAGCAATCGTAGTTGCAAGTATTACAGGATTTATGGCAAACGATTCAGGAGTTGTTGCTGCAGCTACCTGCTTAATATTCTTATCTTTTAGCTTATTATACATATTAATACAGGAACCACTTAACCTTTAAAACTATGACAAAATAGATAGCGGGGTTTTTAATTGGATTATAATATTTTAGGTAATACTGGGATAGAGGTTTCAAAGCTATGTTTTGGCGGTTTAACAATTGGACCTTTACAGGCAAATCTTTCACCTGAAGAGGGAGGAAAGGTAATTGCCTTTGCCATGGAAAATGGGGTGAATTTTATAGATACTGCTGACCTATATGACACCTATCCCCATATAGAAAAGGCAATGAAGTATAGTAAAAAGGATTTAGTTATTTCAACTAAATCCTATGACTATGAAAAAAAAGGGGCGGAAAAAAACTTCCATAAAGCTCTGAATTTATTAGCTAGGGATTACATTGATATTTTTATGCTCCATGAACAAGAAAGTATACATACAATTAGGGGTCATTGGGAAGCATTTGAATATTTCCTACAAGAGAAAAAGAAGGGGAATATAAGGGCTGTAGGTCTATCCACTCACAAGGTAGAAGTGGTTATAGCCGCATCTAAAATACCAGAAATAGATGTAATCCACCCTATAATAAATCTAAATGGGTTAGGCATTGGAGACGGTAGCCGGCAGGATATGGAAAAGGCAATTGAATATGCCAAATCTATGGGTAAAGGAATATACGGAATGAAACCCTTAGGTGGGGGAAACTTAATTAACAATGTGGAAAAATGTTTTTCCTACGTTTTATCCTTAGATTTCCTGGATTCTATCGCAGTTGGAATGCAATCTATTGAAGAGGTTATATATAATATTTCAGTTTTTGAAGGTAAAAATATAGACAATAATATAAAGGAAAAAATAAGAAAAAAACCAAGGCAGCTAATAGTAGATTTTTGGTGTGAAGGTTGTGGTAATTGCGAAAGAAGCTGCAGCCACAATGCAATTAAGGTAGTGGATGGGAAAGCAGTGGTTAATAAGGAAAGGTGTATACTTTGCGGATATTGTGGAGCATATTGTCCCCAATTTTGCTTAAAAATTATATAGGAGACTTTAAATGGGTAGAATTTTGGGCTTAGATGTTGGAAATAAAACTATAGGAGTTGCAATAAGTGATTTATTAGGCTATACAGCTCAAGGTATCACTACTATTAAAAGAGAAAGTCTAGACAAGGATCTAGCCGGACTTAAAGCGATTATAGATAATTATGAAAATGTTGAAACAATAGTATTGGGATTACCTAAAAATATGAATGGTACTATTGGACCCCAGGGTAAAAAGGTTCAAGATTTTGGAAACTTTCTTAAAAAAAGGCTTGATGCCAAAATAGTATATTGGGATGAAAGATTAACAACAGTATCAGCAGAAAGAACTCTTCTGGAAGCAGATATTAGTAGAAGGAATAGGAAGAAAGTAATTGATAAACTGGCAGCTGTATACATCCTACAAAATTACCTTGAATTTTTAAATTAAACTAATAAAATATTTAACTTTTTTATGTATATTGTTAAAAAAGTTAAATATAAATAAAAAATAAATAATATGGTGGTGTATAAATGTGGATAATCAAGAAAACATAGTTTCATTAATGGATGAAGAAGGAAATGAAGTGGATTTTGAAGTTATTGCTACTTTAGATTTTAAAGAAAAAGATTATGCAATTCTTTTACCATTAGATACAGAAGAGGATTCAGCATATATTTTTAGAATTGACAAGGACGAATTAGGAGAAGAATTTTTGATTCCTATTGAAGATGATGATGAATTTGATAATGTTAGGGACGAATATGAAAGATTAATGAATGAAGAATATGAGGAGTGATAATATGGATAGAACAATTGGATTCATTGGAATAGGTAATATGGGCAGTGCGATAATTCAAGGTCTAATTGAATCTAATATGGCAAACAGAAAACAAATATATGGTTTTGATTATAACTCCTTAGTTTTAAATGAAAAGGCAGCAAAACTTGATTTTAATGTAGAGAAAAATAATAAGGATCTTTTAGAAAAATCAGATATCATATTCTTAGCAATTAAACCCCAGGTAATTGACGGGGTTTTAAATGAAATCAGCCAGTATGCTCAACCTGACCAAATATTTATATCAATGGCTGCAGGGGTATCAATTCAATTTATAAAATCCTTTTTTAACTTTGATCCAAAGGTAATTAGAATAATGCCTAATACACCTGCATTAATAGGAGAAGGTATGACAGGTATGGCTAGTGCTGATCCAGTCTCTGCTGATGATGTTCAATTTGTAAAAGATTTATTAAGTAGTTTTAGTTTGGTAGAAGAAGTAGGGGAAAACCTATTAGATGCTGTTACTGCAATAAGTGGAAGTAGTCCAGCATATGTAGACCTGTTTATTGAATCCCTTGCAGACGGTGGTGTATTATTAGGCTTACCCAGGGATAAGGCATATATTTTTGCCGCACAAGCAGTTATAGGATCAGCAAAAATGATTTTAGAAACAGGTAAACATCCGGCAGTTTTAAAGGATATGGTATGTTCGCCAGCTGGAACTACAATTGCTGCAATTCATCAATTGGAAAAGCATGGTTTTAGAAATGCAATTATAGAGGCAATGATAGCTGCAGAAAAAAGATCCAGGGAAATGAATAAATCTATAGATAAATAAGCAATAAAAAACTTAAGGGCCTTTAAACGTCTTTTAAGACTAAATAACATATACTTAGGGTAAATGTATGGCTTAAGGGTTAAAAGATTATTGTGGATGGATTAAAAGGCTATAGGGCTAATTTAAGGAAATATAACTGTGATATTTTACATATTATTAAAAATACAGACTGGAAGATAAGGAACTTGGGGTAATAGCTAGGCTAAGAACCCCAATTACTTTAATTGATACTTTCTGTTAAACACAAGTTTAATGTAAAGTATTGTATTTTAAAACTCCTTATGGTATTATCTACCTATATTATTAAATTAGGAGGAGTTTTTATGGATGGTAAAATTAAAAGCGATTATAACAAGGACTTGGAAAATACATTGCAATTAAAATTAAGAAGACTAATTAGGGATCTTCCCTATCATAGCGAATTATTTTTTAGAGGTATAGAACCTACTACATCAATAAAAACTAGAATTGCCTATGCCTTTGATTTAAGAATCTTCTTCTACTTTTTAACAAATGAAGTAAAGGATTTTCAGTCCTTCCTACCTATAGATATTACAACAGACATTTTAGAATTAATTACTCCCCTACATATTGAAAGGTTTCTGGAATTTCTCTCAATATATTCCATGCCCCACTATGAAGATCCCTCTAAGATTATTCCCTATTCAAATAGTAATAAGGGAAAAGCTAGAAAATTATCAACTTTAAGGACCTTTTTTAAATATCTATTTAAAAAGGGTATAATAAAATCAAATCCAACCCTACTGGTAGATATGCCCAAAGTCAATGAAAAGCCTATTACCAAATTAGAGGTTGATGAAGTTGTAAAGTTATTAGATTTAATTGAAAATGGTGATAATCTTTCAAAAACTGAAAAAAGATACCATAAATATAATAAAAATCGTGACCTTGCCTTACTTACATTATTGCTTGGCACCGGAATTCGAGTTAGCGAATGTGTGGGATTAAATATATCTGATTTTGACTTTTCTATTAATGGTTTTAAAATAACCAGAAAAGGAGGAAATCAGGTAATACTATATTTTAGTAATGAGGTTGCTGAAATTCTACAAACATATCTTGATGAAAGAATTTCATTAATTCCAAAAGTTGGCCATGAAGATGCCCTATTTCTCTCCTTGCAAAATAAACGATTGGGAGTTAGTTCTATTCAAAAAATAGTAAAAAAATATACCAAAAGGGTTACACCCCTAAAGAATATTTCCCCCCATAAACTTAGAAGTACCTATGGCACCAACTTATATCGTGAAACAGGTGACATATATATAGTAGCTGATGTTTTAGGTCATAAGGATGTAAATACAACGAAAAAACACTATGCTGCAATAGATGATGACCAGAGAAGAAAGGCTGCCCAGGTTGTTAAATTACGAGAAGAATAAGGTTCTTCTCTTTTTTAGTAGCTTTATTTATCATCATCTAATATTGTTCTTTCCAGTTTACTTATATAGAATTCCACATCTTTTTTAATGTTAAAATACTTTTCTAATAATTTCCTTGCTCCAGGAGTCAATGTTGAGCCCCCGCCCTTGACTCCCCCTATTTGTTTATCCAATAATTTTATACCCAATTGTTTTTCAATATTTTCAATAATACCCCAAGCTTTACTATAGGACATATTCATAGAATTTGCTGCCTGCCTTAAAGACCCAAATTTATCTATCTTAATAAGTAGTTCCTCAGGACCATCACCAAATATTTTCTTATTACTTTCATCACTTACAATCCATACTTTAAATGCCAATTTCATATTTAACACCTGCCTATGTAATTTCATATTTATATAAATTTTACATATAAAAAAAAAGAATAGCAAGCTATTCTCTTATGGGAATTATTAATTGTTGACCAGGATAAATATTTGATGTCTGTAAATTATTTAATTTTTTTATTAAATAAACCTCATTTCTAATGTCATACTTTTCATTTATACCCTTTCCAACAATATCCCAAAGGGTATCTCCTTTTTTAACCACAACTATTCTATAATTAGAATCATTACTTTCATTAATCATGCCCTCAGCTTTATATGTAAAAATTGTATTTATTGATAATATGATAATTATAAATACTATAGTCATAAAGATGGTAAACCTGAATTTATTTTTTATATATATTCTTTTATCAGCAAACATCTCTAATCCCTCCTTATGTATAGAACACTTGTTCTGTATCTAAGTATATAGAACAAGTGTTCTAATGTCAATAGGGAATCGAACATCTGTTTGTAATTTCTTATTATTTGTGATATACTAAAAAAAAACCCGGAGGTAATAGGATTTGTATAAAAATATTTCGAATAAACAATTAAGAATACTTGAATTTATAAAAGATGAACTACATAATAAAGGCTACCCCCCTTCTGTCCGTGAAATCTGTGAGGCTGTAGGGCTTAAATCCACATCCACTGTCCATGGTCACCTTGGAAAGTTAGAAAGGTACGGTTACATAAGACGAGACCACACTAAACCTAGGGCTATTGAAATTGTTGACCATAACCCTTACTTTTCCCAAAAGGAAATTATTGAACTTCCTATTGTAGGTAGTGTAACTGCCGGTCAACCTATATTAGCAATAGAAAATATTGAAGATACCTTTCCCCTTCCTCTGGAATTTCTAGGCATAGATGATAGTGAATCCTTTATACTTACTATAAAGGGAGATAGTATGATTAATGCTGGAATTTTTAACGGTGATTATGTTGTGGTAAAACAACAAAATACAGCTAAAAATGGTGATATAGTAGTTGCCCTCCTGGGAGAGGAAGCTACAGTAAAGAGATTTTTTAAAGAGAAGGACCATTTCCGTTTACAGCCAGAAAACCCAGATATGGAACCCATTATAACATCTGATTTATTAATACTTGGCAAAGTTGTAGGAGTATTTAGAAAGATGTAAAAAAGTGCCTTGGCACCTTTTTGCATCTTAAAACCTTATTGTATTTTTATCAGCCAACCGCTGTAGGGCTAGGTATAAACCAATTTTCCCATGCTCATAAGTCAGCCCCCCTTGCAAGTAAGCTGCATAGGGTTCCTTTATAGGTGCATCTGCACTTAATTCAATTGAAGAACCTTGGACAAAGGCACCTGCAGCCATAATTATTGGATCATTATAACCAGGCATCTCCCATGGTTCAGGGGATACATAGGAATCAACAGGTGATGCCCCCTGGATAGCATTACAGAATGTAATAATATTTCCTGCATTACCTAGTTTTATTCCTTGTATAATATCACTTCTTTCATCATCAGGTTGAGGGCAAACCTCAAATCCCAATCGTTGGAAAGTCTTTGCCCCAAAAACAGCTACCTTCAATGCTTCAGCCACTATATGAGGGGCAAGGAATAAGCCCTGAAAAAACAAGCGGTTGATGCCTAGGGTGGCTCCCGCCTCCTTACCTAAACCAGGGGATGCTAACCTATTGGCTATAATATCAATTAAATCCTTTCTACCAACAATATATCCTCCTGTAGGTGCCAATCCCCCACCTGGATTTTTTATCAAAGACCCTGCTATAACATCCACCCCAACATCTGTAGGTTCCATACCTTCTATAAATTCCCCATAACAATTATCTACCATAAAAACTATATTAGGAAACTTTGGCTTTATTTGTTTAACTAAATTTTTAATTCTATTTATTGTAACTGCCTTCCGCCACTCATAGCCTGTAGAACGTTGAATAAAAATAAGTTTTGTTTTCTCAGAAATGGTTTCCATAACTTTTTTTATGTTAACCTCTCCGTCCTCCAGTAAGTCTACTTGTTTATATGTTATACCAAAATCCCTTAACGAACCCTGGCCCTTCTCAATATCACTTATCCCTATCACATCTTCCAATGTATCATATGGCTTGCCGGTAACAGATAATATTTCATCACCTGGTCTTAGAATACCAGATAAACATAGGGATAAGGCATGGGTTCCAGAGATAATATGGGGTCTTACCAATGCTTCCTCTGTATTAAATACTCTAGCATATACCTTTTCTATAGCTTCCCTTCCTATATCATCATAGCCATAGCCTGTAGAATAAGTAAAGTGTCTTTCCCCTAAAGATATTTCCTGCATTGAATTTAATACCTTCAGCTGATTATATTCTTTAACTTCATCTATCTTATAAAAACTATCTGAAACTTCCCCCTCTATTTTTTCGCAAAAATTTAATATAGACTCTTTTATACCATATTCCCTCATTAAAAGTCTTTTTGTCTTTTCTAACAATCTAGCCACCCTTTTCTTTAGTTTAATAGCCTTACCTATTAACGACCTCATATGAAGTCTTCAGATTTTATATATATCAGGTCATCTTTTGATATTAACTTCTTTTCTGAAATTCTTAAGGCCTGCCTTCTTATTGCTTTTTCAATAATATTTCGTACTTCCCTTGCATTTCCAAACTTTTCATTTTGTTTGCCTACTTGCTTTTGAATTATTATATTAAGTAATTCCCTTTTTCCTTCCAGTGTAATTTCATATTGTCTTTTTTGGGCTATTAAATCAGCAATATTCATTAATTCATCCATGGAATAATCATTAAATTTAAGATGTATGGGAAATCTAGACCTTAAACCAGGGTTACTAGATAAGAAGTATTCCATTTCCCTATTATAACCTGCCAGAATAAGGATAAACTCATCTTTCCGATCTTCCATTGTCTTTACAAGGGTATCTATTGCCTCTTTCCCAAAATCCCTGTCTCCCCCACGAGCCAAGGAATATGCCTCATCAACAAATAAGATACCACCTATTGCTTCCTCTATTTTTGCCTTCACCTTCTGTGCTGTTTGACCAACAAATTCACCTACAAGATCTGCTCTTTCAACTTCTATAACCTGCCCCTTACCTAAAACACCCATACTATAAAAGAATTTACCAAGTATTCTTGCCACAGTGGTTTTACCCGTTCCAGGATTACCACTAAATATCATATGAAAAACCAATTGGTCGGTGGTAAGGTTGTTTTCTTTTCTTTTCTTGTTAATATTTACAAAGGCATTTATCTCCGCTATTAGTTCTTTAATATTATCCAATCCCACCAGTGAATTTAGTTCCTTATGTACTTCATCTAAGTTTATAGTATCTTCCTCTTTTATATCGCTATCTTTCTTTTGTTTAATGAGTTTTTCAATATTAAAAAAACTAAAATTTGTATTTCTAGAATTCATAAATGTTTTAAAAATATTATTCTTGGTTTTCATAGCCACCATAACCCCATTTATGCCTATCCTGTTTTAAATACTAGAAAATTATTTTTTTTCTAGTTAATAAAAAAGGAATGATATTATTATTATATGTGATGGCATTGTTTTGGTGATTACTATTTTCTTTTTGCCTTCGGTACAAATCCATTGTAATAGCTTTTATTATCTAAAAAAGTTACAAAACCTTCAGGGTCAACTTCGTTTATTATTTTATTAAATTGATCAAAATTCTTTCTTTCTAGAATAACTAAAAGTACCTGCCTTTTTCTTTTCATACCTTCCCCTTCTAATACTGTGACACCAAAATTGTTTTGTCGTAAAACATTAGTTAATAAAGGAAAGGGCACATCAGGTATAACTAGAGCTGTAATAGAACCTAAACCAATCCTCTCTTCCAGGATACCCCCTAATATGTTTCCAGCAGAAAATCCTAATGCATAGAAAAGAAGACTTAATGGATTACTCAAAGAATTCACAACACTTGCAAAAACATATGTATAAACAATTATTTCAAAAAAACCAATTATAGCACCTATAACCTTACGCCCTTTAACTATCATAATTAAACGAATAGTTGTTAAAGGCACATCAATTAATCTTGCAAAGAATATCAATACATAAGTCAATATTAATAAGCCCCTTTCAATTAAAGATGTTATAAAGGAATTTTATTATCCTGTTAGAGGATTAATACCCTTCTTCCTATTTGCTATCATATGTGGGCAGATTTATAGGCTTAAAGGGTATAATGGTTGAAACAGCATGCTTATATACTAATTGTTGTTTATTTTCACATTCTAATATAATAGTATAATTATCGAAACCAGAAACAATGCCCTTTAATTGATAACCATTAATTAAATATATAGTTATTTGAAGCTTTTCCATTCTAACATAGTTTAAAAATACATCTTGCAAATTCACACCATCTTTTTTCACACTATTTCCTCCAATCTAAGCTTTCTTAAATGTATTAAAAATATTATATTAAAAGAATGTGGTGATTTTTTTTAGTATATCTTCAATTAAATAACTTTTTGAATGGTATTCCCCAATATTGTACCAATTAATATTTTCAATTGACCTGAACCAGGTCAACTGTCTTTTTGCAAATCTTCTTGTATCTCTTTTTAGTATATATATAGCCTCATCTAGTGTATATTTTCCTTCTAGGTATTTTATAATTTCCTTGTATCCAATACCAAGCATTGATGTTAATTCCTTATTATATCCCCTATCCAATATCCCCCTAACTTCATTTACTAAACCCTTTTCGATCATTATATCTACCCTTTGATTAATTCTCTCATATAATAATTGTCTTTCCATAGTTAAGCCAATTAACAAAGAATTATAGGGCCCTTTCTTATCCTTTGATTTTTTCTTATAATAGGACATAGTTTTTCCAGTTTCCTTATATACCTCTAGGGCTCTAATTACCCTTTTCCTATTGTTAGGATGAATTTGGCAAGCGGAAATAGGATCAATTTCCCTAAGCAAATTATGAATATGGTCATTACCCATATTTTCAGCTATTTTATTAAGTTCATCACGGTATTCCCAATTGCTTATTCCATCTGTAAAATCTAGGTGATATATTAAGGAATTAATGTAAAGTCCTGTACCACCAGCTACTATGGGTATTTTCCCTCTACTAAGAATCTTATCAATATATTCAAAGGCTTTTTGTTGAAATATTGCCGCATTAAATTCCTTATCAGGCTCTATTTCATCTATTAAATAGTGTTTTATCCCTTCCATTTCATCTTTATCGGGTTTAGCTGTTCCTATATCCATATATTTATATACCTGCATAGAGTCAGCTGATATTATTTCTCCATTAATTCTTTTTGCAATTTCAATAGCCACATCTGTTTTGCCAACAGCAGTGGGTCCAAGTATAATTACTAAGGGTTTATTCATTTTAATATATTTTATTCCTCCCTACTGTATTCTTTTAAAAAGCTTTTCCAATTCGTAATTTGACACTTTCACTATAGTAGGTCTACCATGGGGACAGGTATATGGATTTTCAGTCTTTACTAAATCTTCAATTAATCCCTTTATTTCTTTAATCCCCAATTTATCATATGCCTTAACAGCACTTTTACATGCTTTAGAAATAAGTTTTTGATCTATTTCCTCTGAAATATTAAAAGCCTTGAGTTCAGATAAGTAATCAATTATTTCAAGTAGGTTTTCTTGATTTTGAACTTTACCCAAAATTAAGGGCACAGACCGAAGAAGAATACTATTGTCCCCAAAGTCCTCGATATCATAACCCAGCTTTCTTAATGTTAAAGAATTATTAAGTACAAGCTGATATTCCTCAAAAGATAATTCTATATTTTTAGGTAGCAGCAGATTTTGTGATATAACACTGTCCTTAATAAAATCTTCCCTAAGTTGATTATAGGCTATTCTTTCATGTGCCGCATGTTGATCTATAATAATTAATTCTTTTCCCAATTCAATAATTATATAAGTAAAAAAAACTTGACCAATTATTCTTCCACTTTCTAAATGTTGTAAAATATCCTCTTTTTCAATCCTAGATATATTATCATTATAATTGGGATTTATGCTGGCTTCCCCTGATTCCCTATTTCCTTCATCAATAAAATTATCTTCCTTAGCTCTACTATTAAAAACTTCCTTAGCCTTTTTACCAATTTCCTTTGGAATTTCCTCTTGAATGTAGCCATAGTCCCTTTTATTAACCGCCCCTGTATCCCTAATTTTTACTTCTTTCACCAGTGAACTATCTCGCAAGTGTTCAATTATAGCTTGCTTAACTAATAATAATATTAGACTTTCATTTCTAAATAAAACATCGGTTTTTGCAGGGTGAACATTAACATCTAACATATTGGCAGGTAGTTTAATATTCAGTATTGCCACTGGATGCTTATGAATCATTACAAAACCTTTATATGCTTCATCAAGGGCAGTATTAAGTATATTATTTTTAATATACTTTTTGTTAATAAAAAATATTTGATATTTTTTTGTAGACCTTGTTAATTGGGGTCTTCCAATATAACCTTCTATCCTCAAAGGATTATTTTCATAATCCATTTCTATTAGATTTTCACTAAAGTCTTTGCCAAACAAACAATAAATTGTACTGGATAAGTCATTGTTTCCTGGAGTTTGAAATACTTTTCTTCCATCATTTATAAACTTAAAAGATATTTCCGGATGAGATAGTGCCAATCTTTCAACTATTAAACTTATATTACCAGCCTCAATAGAATCATTTTTTAAATACTTGTACCTTGCAGGAGTATTGTAAAATACTTCCTCCACCTTTATTATTGTCCCAAAAGCACATCCTACAATACTATTCTCCACTACCTTTCCCCCGTGAATCTTTATGTGTACTCCCCTATCAGATAGTTTTTCCCTTGTTTTTAAAGTGATTTTAGATATAGCTGCTATACTAGCCAATGCTTCACCCCTAAAACCTAGGCTACTAATGTTGGTAAGGTCCTCCATTGTTTCAATTTTACTTGTAGCATGCCTTCTAAAAGCCACCAGGGCATCATCATAAGCTATACCAATACCATTATCCTTAACAAGTATTAAATCCTTTCCACCTTTTTTTATTTCCACTGTAACAACACTGCTTTCAGCATCTATTGAATTTTCAATTAATTCTTTTACTATTGATGCCGGATTAGCAACTACTTCTCCCGCAGCTATTTTATTGGCAATATTAGATTCCAAAATATTAATTTTAGACATATTATTTCCACCTTATAGTTTTAAAAGTTTTTCTTGTAATTTTAAAATGTGATTCATCAATTCAATAGGTGTCATGCTCTCTAATGATAGGGATTTAATATCCTCAATAATCTCCATATTCTTATAATTTAAAAGTGTAAGGTCATTTCCTTGGTCCATTGATATTTTATCTGTAGTTAAGGCTGTTTCAAGTATTTGGTCATTATTTATCATTGAACTTTCCTGGTTTTCAAGTATTTCTAATATCTCCCTAGATCTTATTATGACCTTATCAGGTAAACCGGCAAGTTTCGCAACTTCTATACCGTAACTTTGATCTGCACTACCCGGCGAAATTTCTCTTAGGAATATTATATTATCTTCAAATTCCTTTACCTTTATAGAATAATTCCTGACTCCTTTTAAGTGTTCCTCCAATACTGTTAGTTCATGGTAATGGGTGGCAAATAAGGTTTTACACCCAATATGCTTCATATCCCCAATATATTCAATTACGGCCCAGGCTATACTAAGTCCATCAAAGGTACTAGTTCCCCTGCCAATTTCATCTAATATAACAAGACTTTCCCCGCTAGCATTTTTTAATATATTTGAAAGTTCACTCATTTCCACCATAAATGTGCTTTGACCAGAAGATAGGTCATCTGAAGCTCCAACCCTGGTGAAAATTCTATCCACAATACCAATACTTGCCCCATCTGCAGGAACAAAACACCCTATTTGTGCTAATAATACAATTAAGGCAACCTGTCTCATATAGGTAGATTTACCTGACATATTAGGTCCGGTAATAATCATTATACGATTATCATTAGAATCTAATTTCGTATTATTTGATACAAATTCATTATAGGACATCATTTTTTCCACCACTGGATGTCTACCATTGTCTATATAAATATTTTTACCTTGGTTAATTTCAGGCTTTACATAATGATTTTGAAATGAAATAAAGGCAAAGGACCATAGAACATCTAAAATAGCTATATTTTTTGCGACTGCTTGAATACGGTTAATCTCAGAAAGAATCCCATCCCTAATATCCTGAAAAATTTGATATTCTAAATTGGTTAACTTATCTTGGGCTTCCAATATCTTAGATTCTAATTCCTTTAATTCTGGTGTAAAATATCGTTCAGAGTTTACCAAGGTCTGCTTTCTAATAAAGTAATCAGGAACTAAATGAATATTACTTTTAGTCACATCTAGATAGTATCCAAATATTTTATTAAAACCCACCTTTAAGTTTTTAATCCCTGTTTTTTCCCTTTCCTTTAGTTGTAATCTAGCAATCCAGTCCTTACCTTGTTTTGAAGCAAGCCTATATTCATCTACCTTTTGGTTAAAACCATCCTTTATGATATTACCCTCCCTAATTGTAATAGGGGGTTCATCATTTATTCCTCTATCAATTATGGAATATACATCCCTTAAAGTATCCAGTTCCCTGTATATTTTAAACAATAAAGGACCTTTGCATTGTTTTAAAAGATTCTTAAGGTCTGGAAGAATTTGAATTGATTGCTTTAGTGATAATAGATCCCGTGCATTAGCATTTCCATACGATATCCTAGTAATAATCCTTTGAATATCATATACCCCTTTTAATAAGTTATTAATATCATTTTGTAATCCAATATTATTTAAAATTTCTTCCACACTATCTAGCCTATCCTTTATTTCACCTTTCTTTAATAAGGGGCGTTCAATCCACTGTCTAATCAATCTCCCACCCATTGAAGTTAGTGTTTTATCTAAAACCCATAATAGACTACCCTTTTTATCTTTACCCCTAATAGTTTCAGTTAATTCTAGGTTTCTTCTAGTAGTAATATCTAATAACATATACTCATTCACATCATACCTAACAATATGATTTATGTGAGAAAGGGCATTTTTTTGTGTTTCTTCTAGATATTCTAGTAATGCTCCTGCTGATCTAATAGCATATGGATAATTATCTAAATCAATGGCATTTAAAGAGTATACATGAAAATGGCTTTTAATTTTATTTTCAGCATTGGTATAGTTAAAATATTTTTTTGGGTAGGGACTTATTAAAGTATTAAATTTATTCTCTATTAATTCCCTAATTTCCTTATCTTTGTATAAATTATTATTAGAGATTATTTCTGCAGGGTTAAATTTACCTATTTCATTTATTAGAGTATCCTTTGAATCGGTGTTTTTAATTTGGCTAACCATAAATTCACCTGTAGAAACATCTGTAATAGCTAACCCATAATTATTCTCTTCTAAATATATACATAATAGGTAGTTATTTTTATTTTCAATAAGCATTTGTTCGTCAGTAATGGTACCCGGAGATATAATTCTAGTAATTTCCCGACGTACAATCCCTTTCGCCTCAGATGGATCCTCAACCTGCTCACATATTGCAACCTTATAACCTTTTTCTATTAATTTTGCAATGTAATTTTGTGCAGAATGGTAGGGAACACCACACATGGGTGCCCTCTCTTCTAATCCGCAATCCCTACCAGTTAAAGTGATTTCAAGTTCTTTGGATGCCAATATAGCATCATCAAAAAACATCTCATAAAAATCTCCTAACCTAAAGAATAGAATAGCATCCTCCACCTGACTATGGATTTCTAGATATTGTTGCATCATAGGAGTTAGTTTTGACAATGTTACCCTCCTTAATCTTTATAGCCCACCTGTATCCCATTTAAACTCCATGTATAGGCTTCTGTAATTTTAACCTGGACCAATTTCCCAGTAGAATTCTTATCCCCCAGAAAATTTACCAATTTGTTTGTTCTAGTTCTTCCGCTCATTATATCCGGATCATTTTTACTTTCACCATCTACCAGTAGCTCAACTGTTTTCCCCTCTAATAACAAGTTCTCATGCTTACTTATATCATGTTGCATATCAAGTAATTTCTGAAATCTATTATGTTTTATCTCATCTGAAATTTGGTCTTCCATCTGTGCTGCAGGTGTACCCTCCCTAATTGAATAAAGAAAGGTAAAGGCTGAATCAAAGGCTGATTTTTTCACAATGTCCAAGGTATCATCAAAATCTTTTTCTGTTTCGCCGGGAAAACCGACTATAATATCAGTTGTTATAGATATACCGGGAATATTGTCCTTTATTTTATCTATTAAAGCTAAATAGTTTTCTTTTGTATATTTCCTATTCATCTTTTTTAAAATATTATTACTGCCTGCTTGAAATGGTAAATGTATATGTTCACAAACCTTATCACAATCTTTAATAGCTGAAATTAATTCATCTGAAAGGTCCTTAGGGTGGGATGTCATAAACCTAATTCTTTCAAGTCCATCTATTGTATTAAGTTCTATTAATAGATCTGCAAAGCTAATAGGTTCTTTAAGAGTCTTCCCATAGGAATTTACATTTTGACCTAATAAAGTTATTTCCTTGCATCCATCCTTTACCAGTTCAATGGCTTCATTGATTATATTTTCAGCTTCCCTACTTCTTTCTCTACCTCTTGTATAGGGTACAATACAATAGCTACAGAAATTATTACATCCATACATAATTGTAATAAATCCTTTATGTTTATATTTTCTTTCTATTGGTATGGCTTCAACGATCTCTCCACCATTTTCCCAAACATCTACAACAATTCTAGGTGATTGTTGGGCATTGGCTAATAATTCAGGAAATTTATGAATATTATGGGTTCCAAACACTAGATCTACCTGTTTATACTTTTCCAATATTTTGTTTACTATTGATTTCTGTTGCATCATACATCCACATACAGCTAGAATCATATTTGGGTTCTTTTTCTTTAATGGTTTAAAGTTTCCTAAATTCCCAAAGACTTTTACATCAGCATTTTCCCGAACACTACAAGTATTGAAAATTACTATATCTGCTTTCTTTTCATCTTCTATTGGAGCATATCCCAGTGTATTTAACATTCCTGATAATTTTTCAGAGTCATTTTCATTCATTTGACAACCATAGGTAATAATCTTATAAAATTTATTTGCATTATCTTTATTCAAAGTCAAAACCTCCTTGTAAGCATATTCTCATTATGTTAGCTAATTACCTTACCATAAACAATTATAATTCTATTTAT
>CAYMVC010000013.1:0-8169 GCA_964393755.1 uncultured Eubacteriaceae bacterium
GAAGAGAGTTCCAATTATTTTTGAAGGTGTCAATCCAGAGATTGCAAAAATGACTAAGCTTTTAACCCCTGAGCTTGTTGAACAATTAAAAGCAATTTCCAATGTGGAACCAAGGGGTATTATTAGTGCCTCTACTAACTTTTCTGAAGGAAGAATGGAAGAAAAGGGTGAACTTGATCATTATATTGGGGTAGCAACATCAAGTAAGGAAACTGCAAAATTTGATGTGTTAGAAATTGATGCTTGTAGCTGGGCAGTATTTGAATCTATTGGACCATTTCCAGAAACACTTCAAAATATATGGGGTAGAATATACTCAGAGTGGTTTCCATCTTCAGGTTATGAGGCAGCCCCAGGCCCTGAAATTTTATGGAATGAAAACCAGAATACTGAAAACCCAAAGTATAGGAGTGAAATCTGGATTCCAGTAAAGAAAAAAGAGGATTAGGCATATCAATGTTGTATTACGAGGAGAATGAAGAAAAAAGAGTATGAATTTCTATAATGACTATGGTATAATGTAATAACATTAAGTAAGGGGTGGACACATGAAGATATTTCTTGCTAATTAATAAATTAAATAAGCACAACATTATTCTGTACTAAGGAAGGGCTAATTTTGTTGTGCTGATTTTAGCGAGAAATCTCTTTCAATATATAAAATATTATTAAAATATATTATCATTATAATTAGTTGAGAGTTTTCTATTCTCAACTTTTTTGTTTTTGTAAATAGATTCTCGCCAGCCTATTATTGAAGGGAGAATTTAAATGGCCTTAATAAATATTAGTAATTTAACATTTGAATATACGGGTAGTTTAGAACCCATCTTCAAGGACTTAGATTTAAAATTGGATACTGATTGGAAATTAGGACTTATAGGGAGAAATGGTTATGGGAAAACAACCTTTTTAAAACTCCTTATGGACAAATATCATTATAAGGGGACAATTACTCGACCATGTCCTATGGCACTATTTCCTTTTTATATTGAAGAATATAATTTGATGACTCTGGAATTATTGGAAATGTTACAAGTTAATCTTGAGCTATGGAAATTACAGAAAGAAATGCAGTTATTAGAGATAGAGGAGGAAGTTTTATACCGTAGATTTTCCACATTAAGCGGCGGTGAACAAACAAAGCTGCTATTGGCATTATTATTTGCAGTAGAAGACAGATTTTTACTTATTGATGAACCTACTAATCATCTAGATACCCAAGGCAGGGAAGTAGTGGCAAATTATTTAAGGGGTAAAAAAGGATTTATACTTGTGTCCCATGATAGAGACTTTATCAATAATGCAGTTGATCATATATTGACTATAGAAAAAAGGAAGATAGTTCTTCAGAGAGGAAATTATGATACTTGGGAACAGAATAAGAACTTTGAAGACCAATTTGAATTGTCACAAAACCAAAAACTAAGAAAAGAAATTAGGAGGTTAAGGCTATCAGCAAGGGAAAAGGCAGGATGGTCTGATAAGGTGGAAGCAACAAAGAATACTAAGATATCGGGTATAAAGCCTGATAAAGGATATATAGGACATAAGGCTGCTAAAATGATGAAAGGCTCAAAGAATTTGGAAAAAAGATATGATAAGGCAGTGGAAGAAAAGGAAAAACTATTAAAAAATATAGAAGTGATAGAAAGACTACAGATGACTGTTTTGGAACACCATTCACAACAATATATAAGTGCAGATAACTTTACAATAAAATATGAGAATAAAAGCATTTTCAAACCCATAAAATTCACTGTTGCCAATGGGGATTGTATTGTTCTTAAGGGAGATAACGGTAGCGGTAAATCCAGTATCATAAAGGCAATCTTAGGTAAAGATATTCCATGGCAAGGCCGCCTTGACATAGGAAAAGGTATAGTTATCTCATATGTTCCTCAAAAATTTCACTTAGTAAGTGGGAATATAAATGATTTTATTAGTGAAGGGGAAATAGATAAGACTAAGTTTTTAACTATTTTAAGGAAGCTGGGCTTTTCAAGAAATCAATTTGATATGCCAATTGAAAAATTCAGTATGGGACAAAAGAAAAAGATATTTTTAGCTAAATCCATATGTGAAGAAGCCCACCTATTTATCTGGGATGAACCTCTTAATTATATTGATGTTATTTCAAGGGTCCAGATTGAAAATATGATTTTAGAATATTCACCTACAATGATTTTAGTGGAACATGATAGTAGATTTATAGATAGGGTGGCCACTGATTTGGTGGAATTGTCAAAATAATATATTATTGACATATTATCATACCTGTTATATTGTATATATAACAGGGTGAAAGGATGGGGCATATGATAATCAAAATTGTATTAGATTCTGATATACCCATTTATGAACAATTAAAAAGGCAATTAATAATAGGAATAGCCAAAGGGGAATTTAAGCCAGGTGAAGAATTACCCTCTGTCAGGCAATTAGGCGGAGACCTGGGGATCAATCTCCATACAGTAAATAAAACATACAATATATTAAAAGATGAAGGATATCTGACTATAAATAGAAGAATGGGTACTTTGGTAAAAGACTTATTGCCAGAAGCTACGGAAGCATATCTTGAAATACTGGAAGAAGAACTAAGATTTTTAATCGCAGATGGAAAAAACAGGGGAATATCTAAGGCAGATTTTCTAAATTTATTATCAGATATTTATAAAGAATTAGAAAAAGAAATTTAATGGGGTGGGATAATGACTGAGAACATGACTATGCTTTTGGTAAATGGTTTTACCTTATTATCATTATTGCTATTTCAGATGTTAATACCAAGTATTTCAAGGAAGAATATCCTCCTAGGGGTGAAAATTCCAGAAAACAAGAGAAAAACCCATGAAATACAGAAAATCATTAAAGGCTTTAGATGGGAAACCCTTATTGCTGGAATTGTAGGCATAATTTTAATTACCTTGCTATTAATGGAATATAATAAAGTAATCCTATTAACATTATCTCCAATCCTATATTTAGCAATTCTTTTCTTAATATATATCCGATGGAATAAAAGGATTAAGGAATTGAAAAATAAGGAGAAGTGGAATAAGTTGGCAGAGAATATAATAGTTATAGATACTAAATTCTCCAGGGATAAGGTAAAGGGTATTGGGATTTCGAATTGGTGGTATATGATTCCCCTTATTATAGTATTGGGCAATATCATATTATCTTTAATCATGTATCCCTCTTTACCGGATAAGGTTCCTAGCCATTGGGACTTACAGGGCAATGTTGACGGATATATGAATAAATCCATTTTAACAGTATTAATGATGCCGGCATTTCAGTTGGCTATGGGGGTACTTTTATTTTTTTCTAATATTTTTGTAATCAAATCAAAACAACAAATAGATGGAAAGAATCCTGAAATTTCTTTAAAGAAGAATATTATATTTAGAAGGGTATGGTCTATTTACTTTTTAATTACATTAATTTTATTAGAAATATTGTTTACAGTGATAAATATGATGGTCTTAGGTTTAATAGAGGATTTTATGATTCAAAACATTATAACATTTGCAGTTTTGGTCTTTAGTATTATAGGCGCTATCATATTGAGTTTAAAATTAGGCCAGGGAGGGGACAAAATAAAGATAGATGAGGGGGAAGAACCCAGCATCAATTATGATATAGATGATGATAATCTGTGGAAACTTGGTAATTCCATATATTATAACCCGGAGGATCCATCTATAATTGTAGAAAAAAGAATAGGGGTAGGCTGGACTGTGAATGGAGGAAGACCCTTAGGCATGTTTCTTCTAATTCTTCCCTTTGTAATAATTATTCTTACATTATTTTTTCTAAAGTAGGAGGTGCAAAATGTTAAAAATTAAAAACCTATCAAAGTCATATGATGGTGGCGGAATAAAGGCGGTAGATAATGTCACCTTGGATATAAAATCAGGTGAAATCTTTGGCTTTCTTGGCCCAAATGGGGCAGGTAAAACTACTACTATAAAAATGATAGTGGGGCTCTTAAAGCCAGATGAAGGAGAAATCAATATCGACGGAATAAATGTGTGGGAAAGACCCTTAGAAGCAAAACAGCAAATATCCTACATACCAGATAATCCGGAAGTATATGAGAAATTAAAAGGTATAGATTATTTGAATTTTGTAGCGGATATGTATGGGGTATCAAAGGAAAGCAGGATAAAAAAGATAGAATATTATACAGACCTTTTCAATATCGAAAAAGCATTAGGGGATATTATAGGAAGCTATTCCCATGGGATGAGACAAAAACTGGTACTTACTTCAGGACTGCTAAATGAACCAAAACTATTTATACTAGACGAACCAATGGTAGGTCTAGATCCAAAGTCCGCCTTTAATCTAAAGGAAATCATGAGGCTTATGTGCGATGAGGGCAAGACAGTATTTTTCTCTACCCATGTATTAGAGGTGGCAGAAAAGCTATGTGATAGAATTGCAATAATTAATAAAGGAAAAATAATAAAAGTGGGGACAATGGAGGAATTAAGGGACCATGCTAAGGAGAAAGGATCCCTGGAAAATATATTCTTGGAGTTGACAGAATAATGAATAAGATTATTTCCTTAATTAAAATAGATTTTAATAATACCTTTGGCCTTTCCTCTATTAGCTATAATTTCAAGAAAAAGAAAAATAGATGGACTTTTATAGTATTTGCCATTGCATTCTTATCATTAGCTCCTTCTTATGTTTTAATGATGAAACCCTTAGGCCATCTTTACCATGCCTATGAACAATTAGGACAGAGAACATACTTTTTGCAAATAGGTATATTTTTATCCCAAGTATTAGTTTTTGTTTTGGGAATTTTATATGTGATGAGTAAATACTACTTTGCCAATGATTTAAGTATCCTGGTGCCTTTACCTATTAAATCATCCCATATCCTAGGCTCAAAATTTGTCACCCTTATGGTGAGTGAATATTTAACATCCCTGCCAATTATATTGCCATTTATCCTTATGTATGGAATTAAAGGAAATGAGGGTATATTATACTGGCTATATTCAACTCTGCTAGTTTTAAGTATACCGGTGTTGCCATTGATTATTTCATCAATATTAGTGATGGTATTTATGAAATATACAAATATCAAAGGAAAGAAAGACGCTATAAGGATTATAGGTGCCACTATATTTATATTTATTATGGTTTATTTCCAATTAAAAATGCAGAATATAATTCAAAAGGGACTAATGGATGGAGGAGATTTTTTTCTAAAACTCGCCAATGACTCGGATTTCTTAGTGAAGAGATTGGGTTTAATATTTCCACCTAGTATGTGGGGAACATTGTCCCTAAGTAATTATAAAAACTTAGCTGGTCTATCCTATTTACTGTTACTTCTAGTAATTTCCATAATCGGATATATAATTATGATATTTTTATCAGAAAGGTTATTCTTTGATGGTTTGATTGGAAATATGGAAGTATCAACATCTAAAAGAAAGGGCAAAAAAGATATAGATATTAAAGACAATATAAAAGTCACAAAACCTTATATGGCAATAGCCAGAAAAGAGGTAATAATGCTGTATAAGACACCGGTATATTTGTTAAATTCCATAGGCGGGGTAATTATTATTCCTATTATTATGGTTGTATCTGTGGTAACCGGTAATGAATCCCTAGCACCCTTAAAAAATCTTATAGACCACTATCCTTCATATATAGTATTGGCAGCAATAGGTATGATTACCATACTGGGAGTTTTAAATTCCATCGGAAGCACCACATTTTCTAGGGAAGGAAAAAACTTCTGGATACAAAGGGTATTACCCATAAGAGTAGAAGACCAAATAATTGGGAGGATTATTTCCTCACTGCTAATACAGATATTGGGGGTAATATCTATATTAGTTTCTTTATTATTTATAGTAAAAATAAGTATAGCAAATATGGTGATAATAATTGTACTAGGTCTGCTAGGCAGTATTCCTATGACGGAAATAGGTATGATAATAGATATAATCAGACCTTTATTAGTATGGGATAATCCCCAAAAAGCCATGAAACAAAACTTAAATGTACTTATATCCATGGGCCTTGGAGTTTTATACGGAGGTTTATTAGGATTTACCACTATTAAAGTAATTGATAAAATTAATATACTTTATATATACTTAATACTGGGCTGTATATTTATAGTATCTGCTATAGGGTTTTTCTTAATATTAAGAAAGCTGATCAAAAAACAATTTGCAGATTTATAATAAAGCAAGAGGGCAAACATTACTTTTCTATTTCAAGTAATTGCTCCTTCATCTTCAGACCTCCCCGGTAGCCTCTCCATTCCCCATGTTTTCCAAACATACGATGACAGGGAACAACAATTAATACCGGATTAGCTCCAATAGCTGTACCCACAGCCCGGGGAGCATCCGGTCTGTGAATTCGTTCAGCAATTTCTGTATAAGTAGCATCTTCACCAAAGGGAACCCTTAAAAGCTCATCCCAGACCATTTGTTGAAATTCTGTACCCCGTAAATCTAAGGGCAGTGTAAATTCTTTACGATGTCCTTCTAAGTAATCTGTAAGTTCTGTTTCATAAACTTCCATTGAATTTTTATCTTCTACAAGCTGATAATTCCTTATACGCTTTTTAACCCAATTTTCCATTTCCTCAAAGGGTGCATCCGGTGAGCCTACATAACAAAGACCTTTTTCGGTTGCACCTATATATAAATGCCATGTTCCATTATCTAATAGTGTCCAATAAACTATTTCTTTTTCTTTCATAAATATTCCACTCCTCTTATTATTGTGTTATTTAGTTTTTGCTATTAGCCCATTACTATACTTATTATTTAATATTTAACTTGTCAGGGGGGACGTCTCCATGGATGCCCCATGGATGCAATGGTGGGATTGGTTCCAATGGTGGGGTTGACAAAATTGAAAAGTCTGATATCATATGTAAGTATGTACTTACTTACCGGAGGTGAAGGTATGGATGTTAAAGGAAAAATGAGCAAAGAGGAAAGAAGGAGTCAAATACTTGATTCAGCTTTAAATGCATTTGTTAAAAAGGGATATAACGGAACAACTACTGTAGATATTGCAAAGGAAGCAGGTATATCTGAAGTCACTCTATTTAGATATTTTGATTCTAAAAAACAAATATTTATGGAGGCCATTGAACCAGTATTAGTTACAAGCCTAAAAGAATCTATAGTGGCATCTAGGAAATTTTCACCTGTAGAAAAGTTAAAACATATCCTAAGGGAAAGAATTAAGTTTATTTCTAATCATCACGAAATAATAAAATTGATATTAATGGAAAGTCAAATAAATCCCGAAGTAGCTGATTTTAATTATATTAATCAAATTGTATCCTTATTAAGTGAATCAATTAAGGAGGCAGGTTTAGAATTTAAAGATTATGATTTTTCTTTAAGATTATTAATGGGAAGTATTTTGTCATTTTTATATCTACCTGAATTAAATGAGAAGAAAATTAATGATTATGTAGAAAATTTTATATGTAACATAGTAAAAGTTAAGTGACATTTTAGGGAGAGGGAATGATTAACTTGAATAAGCTATTTTCAAAGATTGGCAGTAGAATTGAAAAAACACCTTTTAAAGTATTATTTGTAACTATAATAATATTTGCCATAGGGATAACAGGTGGTATCAAAGTTAATATGGCAACAGGAAGTGAGACCTTAGTAAAGACTGATAATGATGCATATGTATATAATTATGCCATGGAAAATGAATTTGGTGGCGATGCTATTATGGTCTTGCTAGAGGGTCAACAAGAAGATTTATTAAGTTTAGATAATATGGAGAAAATGTGGAAGGTAGAACAAAGACTTAAATATAATGAAGAAATATTTACCTTTATGAGCCCTGCAAGTATTGTTCATCAAATAACTGATCGGCAGGGAAAGGAAATAAAAAAACAAATTCCAACCATAGGAGAAGGTCTGGAGGAGTTAGCCGATAAACTTTCAGAAATCGGTATGGAATTAGCCGGTAAGGATTTGCCAGATCCAGAGGCTATTGAAAAGAAACTTGATGGTCTAATAGGTTCAATGGATCCTAATAAGCTGATTGAGGAAATGGGCGGTAACCAAGAAGCTGAACTAAAGGATAAGTTTTCTACCATGGGTAATGGTTTAGGTGAAATGGGAAAAAGACTAACAG
>CAYMVC010000013.1:8269-14502 GCA_964393755.1 uncultured Eubacteriaceae bacterium
GATAAGTTTTCTACCATGGGTAATGGTTTAGGTGAAATGGGAAAAAGACTAACAGATATAGGAAATGAATTAGCCAATAAGGATATTCCAAATCCAAGTGCTATGGAAGAGAAACTAGGTGAATTATCAAACATAAGTAGTGTGTTTGATGATTTAGCCGGTGGTCAGGATAGCTTAGCAGAGGGAGTAACAGAACTAGGTGGAGGATTAGAATTTTCATCCCTAGGTCTAAGTCAAATATCAGTCCAATTGGGTCAAATGGCTGAAGAGATGAAGGATAACCCAGTAATGTATGAAAAATTAGCTGGGCTTGCAAATAATATAGGAGCAAGTTCTGAGGGTCTATCAAAGATGTCAGAAAATACAGTAAAGCTTTCACAAGGTAATCAGAATACCTCCCAGGCACTTAAAAATATAGGCATAAAACTTAAAGAAGAAGTTGCAAATATGAAAAACAGTTTATCCGGTGACGGAATATCCCCTGATGAATTAAAGCAAATGTCTAATGGCTTTATTACCATGGGAGAAAACTTAAGTAACTTAAGTAGTGGCCTATCTAATATGGCAACAGAGGGTAGTATATTCCCCGATAGTTCAGAAATATTATCAAGTTTTAAGACAAATATAGAACACGAAGTTGCAGGTATGAAAGAGAATTTATCAGGGGGAATTTCACCGGATGAATTAAAGTTAATGTCTGACGGATTCATTACCATGGGTGAAAATCTAAACAAATTAAGTGATGGATTAAAAACCTTCCATGAAAAGTCTGGAATGATGATGCCATATTTTCCTCATAATCAAAAAGAATTAGATAATATATTATATGAAAATGGGGAATTAAGAGATGTATTTTCCGATACTGTAATAGATGATAATCATATGATGCTGATGATTAAATTGGAGGGAAATCTAGAAGATTCCACCATAGATTCCTTATATAAGGATGTATCCTATGCTATGGAAAAGGAAAATTTCAATGTTAAATATAAGGTGTCCGGAAAACCTGTATTAGATTCATCTTTAAGGGCGGAAATGAAATCAAATATGGTGATAATGGTGGTATCGGCTATAGTCCTAATGTTTATAATCTTAAATCTAGTGTTTAAAGTAAGATGGAGGGTCTTAAGCCTGGGAATAATATTTATATCTGTTATAGCTACCTTAGGTTTAATGGGTCATCTCAATGTTTCTATGACAATGGTATCTATGGCTGTATTTCCAATATTAATAGGATTGGGAATAGATTATTCTATACAATTTCAAAATAGATATGAAGAGGAACAATCGGTAGAGATTACATTAAGGCAAATTGGGAAAGCAGTGGGATTAGCTGTATTAGCAACAATGTTGGGATTTGTTTCTTTATTTGCTTCTCCAGTTCCAATGATAAAGGACTTTGGGAAAATGCTAACTCTAGGGGTTGTGGTAAGTTTTATTGGAAGTATATTTTTATTAATGCCTGTACTTGGGGCTAGAGATACTATAGCATCAAAAGCCAGAGTCTTTAAAAGCAAGGATTATGATAAACCAACTATATTAGACAAGATATTAGCTGGCACAGGTAAAATGGTAACAAAAATAGCTCCTTTTATATTAATAATATCTATAGCTTTAGCGACCTTTGGAATTTTAGCCGATACAAAGGTGGGGGTAGAAACAGATATAGAAACCTTTATGCCTCAGGATATGGAGGCACTTCACGATATCCATTATATTAGGGATATAGTAGGTTCAACTAATCAAATGGTTATATTTATGGAAGATGATAATTTATTATCTGAAGAAAATCTACAATGGATGAGGGATATAGTTGATGAGGTAGAAAATAGGTTTTCTAGTGAGATAGTAGATATTAAATTTATAGATAATATAGTAAATAATATCTCACCCCTAGAGGATTTAAGTCTTGAGGAATATATGAATATTATTAAAGATGATATATCAGAGGCTCAAAGAAGGATGTTTATCAACGATGAAATGGATAAAGGGGTTATCCTTATGAATGTAGACCATATGGCTACAGAAGAACTCCAAGCATTTGTGGAGGATATGGAGAATATTTTAAAGGCTGCACCTATAAAAACTTCAATCACTGGTAAATCAGTATTAGATGTTGAAATGGTTAAGGGACTGACTGATGGCAGGCTTAGGATGACTATCATAGGCTTAGCTCTAGTATTTATTGCATTACTATTTTTATATAGAAGCTTCTTTAAAGCATTAGTAGCTATACTTCCTGTAATGCTAATAGTGGGAATGTCTGGAGGCATTATGAATTTATTAGGCTTAAAGTATACTCCTATAACGGCCACCTTGGGAGCATTAGTATTGGGAATGGGAACTGAAATGACCATAATGTTATTGGAGAGATATTTAGAGGAAAGAAGCTTAGGTAGAGAAAAAGAGGAGGCAATGTCAGTTACCATTAAAAATATAGGTAAGGCAACAGTAGCATCAGGACTAACAACTGTTGGTGGATTTAGTGTGTTAATGACTTCTAAATTTGTAATACTTAAAGACTTTGGCTTAATGACAGTAATCAATATATCTCTAGCCCTAATAGCCACTTTTGTAATTCTTCCGGCACTCATTTGGGTTTTAGATGGGCTAATTGTAAAGCAAAGGTAAAGGGTTAGGAAGGGTAGGAAGGACATATGAGGAATTACCACAAGAATGATTTAGTAAAAGGGGGATTTTTAATGAAAAGTAATAGAAAAGTGATTCAGGGATTTTCACTAGTACTTTTTATAATATTAATAGTACTTGGAAAGGTTCAGCTATGGATGGCCATATTTGGAGTTAGTTTATTGTTGTCTACCTATTTTGGGAGATTTTATTGTGGATATATATGTCCGATAAATACCAGTATGGAAGTAATAGACAACAATGCTGATAAAAACAAAAGGAAAAGAAAGATTGTACCAGAAACTTTTAAGAAACCCTGGATTAGGTATGGAGTATTAATCCTGTTCTTAGGAACTATGATTGTAGTTTTTAAAACTGGGAGAAAGCTTCCTGTATTACCTGTATTATTTGGTTTGGGAATAATCCTTACCATATTCTACAAACCAGAATTTTGGCATAGATATCTTTGCCCCTATGGTAGCCTACTATCAATATTCTCCAAGTTTAATAAAAAATCCTATGTGGTTTTGGATAATAATTGTATAAGATGTGGAAAATGTGTAGGTTCATGTCCATCTGATGCGATTATATGGGAAAATAAAAAAGAATATCCTAATATTATTAATAATGAATGTTTACATTGTGGTAAATGTAAGGAAGTATGTCCACCTGAAACAATAAAAAAATTATAGTAATTAAAAGAAATATATCAGGAGTTATTTCTAAATGGAATAACTCCTTTATTCTAGTTACAATTTTAAATATGATAATTATTAGGCTTAATGAATTCTATAAGATAAAGTACCATAAAATACATTGATAAGGTAATAACAATATCAATAAAAGAGTATTGACAGTAGATAAATTAAAAGGTATTATATAGTTAAATAATTAACAATTAAAAATAATAATTATAAATAAATATTTAATGGAGGGATTTAAAATGAGACTAAAAGGAAAAGTGGCAATTATTACAGGGGCAAGTGCAGGTATGGGTAGGGAAATTGCATATGATTATGCTAAAGAAGGAGCTAATGTATTAGCAGTTGCCCGACGAGTAGAAAGGTTAGAAGCATTGGCAAAAGAAGCTGAAGGTTTAGAAGGAAAGATTGTCCCATTTGGTGCTGATATGGGAGACGAAAACCAGGTAAATGCAATGATAGATGAAGCTATAAAGGTTTTTGGTAAATTAGACATATTAGTAAACAATGCTGGAATTATGGATGACTTTGGTCCAGTAGGTGATGTTTCTAACGAAATGTGGGATAGGGTAATAAAAATTAATTTAAATGGTCCATTTTATGCAACTAGAAAGGCTATAAATCTTTTTGAAGAAAATGGTGGTGGAACAATTATTAATGTAGCATCTGTTGGTGGTTTGTGTGGTGCAAGAGCAGGGGCTGCCTATACTGCTTCTAAACATGCACTACTTGGGCTTACTAAAAACACTGCATTTATGTATTCAAAAAATAATATCAGATGTAATGCAATTTGTCCTGGTGGAATAGAAACAGAAATTGGCACCGGAGATTATATGAAAAACATAAATGAAAAAGGAATGGGTATGGTGTCGACAGGTATGGCTACAAATCCTCGTATGGGTAACAGCAGTGAGATAGCATCTGTGGCTGTATTTTTAGGAAGTGAAGATTCTAGCTATGTTAATGGACAATGTCTAGCTGTAGACGGTGGATTTACTGCCTATTAAGGCAATTCATGACATATATTTAACAAGTCATAACAACACTAATCTAATTTGCAAAATATATTTATGACTTGATGGCATCAATATTGTTAAGCATATATTAATACTTTTCAGATCATATTGGATTTAATTATATAACATTTATAGGAATATTTTCTAATTACAGAGTTGGAAAAAGTAAAAGGCATTTTACCCTACTTATTAAAATGCCTTTTATCTTTAGTATGATAAGTCAACAAACCTATCTTTTTCATATTCTCTTTGAATTATTACTTAAAGTTATTAATACCCTGTTCATTCTGATCTGGTTTAACCAGACTTTGTACTTTACCGGTACCATCACCTAGATTCGCTTGTGCCATTTCAACCAAGTTTCTTGTTATATTTCCACCTACATAACCATTTTCCCTTGATGTTAAGGTACCTTTATCAATTGTATCATAGTTTGTCATACCTAATTCAGAAGCTATTTCTAATTTCATTTGGTTAAGAGCATGGCGTGCTGCCGGTACCATAATCCTTTTAGTTCCACTATTATTGTTTGCCATTTTATTTCTCCTTTCGAAATTAAATTTGTAAAAATCTTGTTGCATTAATATTATGTGCAGAAGATAATATAATAGTCATGTATTATTAACCATTAATTATGTGTTTTTCCAGATAGTCCATTATTATCTAATTGGTCCTATAAAGCTTTAAATATAATAAAAAAACAAAAGGCATTTGATTCAAATGCCTTTTATCTCTATTGCTATGTGGTCATTAAACCTATTTTTTCATATTCTAACTGTACTATTACTTAAAATTATTAACTCCAGATTCATTTTGATCGGGCTTAACCAAACTTTGAACTTTACCTGTACCATTACCTAGGTTTTCTTGTGCCATTTCAACTAAGTTTCTTGTTATATTTCCACCTACATAACCATTTTCTCTTGATGTTAAAGTTCCTTTATCCATGGTATCATAGTTTGTCATGCCTAATTCAGAAGCTATTTCTATTTTCATTTGGTTAAGAGCATGGCGTGCAGCTGGTACCATAATCCTTTTAGTTCCACTATTATTGTTTGCCATTTTATTTCTCCTTTCGAAATTAAATTTATAAAATCTTGTTGCACTAATATTATGTGCAGAAGATATTTTAATAACCATGTAGTATTAACCATAAATAATGTTAATTTCCATGTTCACCATAATTATCAAGATTTCTATATGAGAGTTTTAATAAACTATTTTTTTGATAAAATAATAGAAAATAATTATTTTAGAAATTTTAAGAGAATATTTTATAAAAACTCAGAAATTTAATTATCCTAGAGCCTAATAAGGTTCTTGCATATTTATATTTGCAATGGAAATATTAGTAAGTACTAATATTTAAGGAGGAACCTTTTATGCAGCATACATCACAAATAGGGGTTAGTCCTATTCGAAAAGATGCATGGGATAAGGTTACTGGAAATGCAAAGTACACCGGTGATACCCTTCCCAAGGATATTCTTCACGGAAGAATACTTACATCTTTATATGCCCATGCCCTAATAAAGGAAATAGATATATCTCAAGCGAAAAAGTCCAAGGGGGTTAAGGCTATAATAAGGGGAGAATACCTTCCTGCTTTAACAGGGTCAATGATAAGTGACAGACCTCCTATAGCCTGGGATAGGGTTAGGTATTATGGTGAACCAATTGCCTTGGTAGTGGCAGATAGTGAAGAAAATGCTATGGCCGGGGTAAACCTGATAAAGGTGGAATATCAGCCCTTACCGGTGGTAAACTCCATTGCTGATGCTATAAAACCCGGTGCCACATTAGTTCATGAAAATTTAAATGGTTATTCTGTTCCAGACTCAGGCGTTACCTTTATCCCCAATACTAATATTTGTAATCATATTAAAAT
>CAYMVC010000014.1:0-3040 GCA_964393755.1 uncultured Eubacteriaceae bacterium
ATAGTATTAGTAACTCTTGTCCTAATGATTTCTCTTCAATATATAATTAAAAAGACTAGGATAGGTAAGGCAATGAGAGCTGTTTCTTTGGATAAAGATGCAGCCCAGCTTATGGGCATTAATATAAATAAAACCATATCCTTTACCTTTGCAGTAGGTTCAGCTTTGGCAGGAGCAGCAGGTGTACTTGTGGGAGTTTATTATAACTCTATAAATCCACTTATGGGTGGAGGACCTGGGCTAAAAGCATTTGTGGCAGCTGTTATAGGGGGAATCGGAATAATTCCCGGAGCTGTTTTTGGAGGATTTTTCTTAGGTATAATAGAAACAATGGTAAGTGCATTTGGAGGCTCCCTTTATAAAGATGCAGTGGCATTTACAGTATTGATAATAGTGTTATTATTAAAGCCTAATGGACTTCTAGGGAAAAATATCAGGGAAAAGGTTTAAGGGGGAGTACTTTATGAAACTCATTAATAAGAAAAATATATTTATTTTTATCATAATTTTGGCAATCTATTTGGTTGGTCAGTTCTTTATAAATAAGGGTATAATAGATTCCTTTATTTATTTGAATATGGTATTAATAGGTATTAATATAATTTTGGCCATAGGTTTAAATCTTGTGACTGGTTATACTGGTCAGCTTTCCTTAGGTCATGCAGCCTTTATGTCTATAGGTGCTTATACATCTGCTATCTTAACCGCAAAATTAGGCATGCCTTTTTTTGTGGGTATTATTGGGGCAGCACTATTTGCAGCTATGGCAGGAATAATAATTGGTATCCCCACCTTAAGATTAAAGGGGGATTATTTAGCTATAGCCACCTTAGGCTTTGGGGAAATAATTAGAATTGTTGGACTAAACAATGACTACATCGGCGGGGCTGTAGGGCTAAATGATATTCCCCAATATACCAGCTGGTTTTGGCTTTATTTTGCTGTTGTGGTCACTATAGTAATAATTAATAATTTTATAAAATCATATAATGGTAGGGCTTGTATATCGATAAGAGAAGATGAAATTGCCTCAGAATCAATGGGGGTAAATACTACTTACTACAAGGTTTTAGTCTTTACCATAGGAGCCCTTTTTGCGGGGATTGCTGGTGCCCTATATGCAAATTTCTTTTATTTTATAAGACCAGATTCCTTTGGCTTTATGAAATCCATAGATATTTTAGTTATTGTAGTTTTTGGAGGATTGGGAAGTGTGCTAGGTTCGATTATAGGTGCTATATCACTTACTTTAATTTCTGTTTTTTTACAGGGGATACCACAACTACGGATGGTTGTATATTCATTGATTCTATTTTTAATAATGTTATACAGACCTCATGGACTTATGGGGAACTGTGAATTTAAGCTTTTCAAGAAAAGAGGTGTTTTTCATGTATCTGATGGAAGTAAAAAGTCTATATAAGAATTTCGGAGGAATAAAGGCAGTAACAGATATAAATATGTCCATAAAAAAAGATGAAATTGTGGGAATTATAGGTCCAAATGGTGCAGGTAAAACAACCTTTTTTAATTTACTAACTGGGATTTATAAGCCTACATCAGGGGAGATAAAATTAAACTTTAAAAAAAAGTTAACTTCTAAGGAATTTAAACCGTATAAAATGACTAAGTATGGGGTGGTAAGGACTTTTCAGAATATAAGGCTTTTTAAGGAAATGACTGTTATTGAGAATGTCCTTATGGGCTACCATAACAATATAAATTATGGCATATTACCATCAATATTTCGTTTAGATTCTTTTTATAATGAAGAAAATTTGGCACATGATGAGGCTTTAAAATTACTAGAAGTATTTAACCTATCCGAAAAGAAGATGGAATTGGCAAAAAATCTACCCTATGGTGAACAGCGAAAGCTAGAAATAGCCAGGGCACTGGCTTCAAAGCCAAAACTCCTTTTATTAGACGAACCTGCTGCAGGAATGAATCCGTATGAAACAAGGGAATTAACAAAACTCATTAAATGGATTAAAGATAAATTTAATTTAACTATTATTCTTATAGAGCATGATATGTCATTGGTGATGGAAATATGTGAAAGGGTCTATGTTTTTGACTATGGGACTTTAATTGCTAATGGTGTACCTGAGGAGATACAAAATGATCCAAGGGTTATAAAGGCATATCTTGGAGGTGAATAGGAATGTTAGAATTAAAAGATGTTAATGTTTATTATGGGTCTATACAGGCATTGAGGGATGTAAGTTTAAATGTTAAAAAAGGGGAAATAGTAACCCTGATAGGGTCAAACGGTGCTGGAAAATCAACAATACTTCGCACTATATCTGCAATAGTAAAACTAAATTCAGGTGATATATTATATAATGGTAAATCTATCAAATCACTTTTAGCACCAAATGTGGTAAGGTTAGGGATTTCCCATTCTCCTGAGGGAAGAAGGGTTTTTTCTTCAATGACTGTGAAAGAAAACCTTGAATTAGGTGCTTATACCAGAAGGGACAAGGAACAAATTAAAAGAGATTTTGAATATGTATTTTCTCTATTCCCAATTTTAAATGAGAGAAAGAACCAATCAGCAGGAACCCTGTCAGGAGGGGAACAACAAATGCTGGCTATGGCAAGGGCTCTTTTATCCAGACCGAAATTATTACTATTAGATGAACCTTCCCTGGGATTAGCTCCAATAATTGTAAATGATATTTTTTCAATTATCAAAGAAATTAATCAAACTGGAACTACAATAATGCTGGTTGAGCAAAATGCTAATAAGGCGCTACAAGTGGCAGATAGGGCATATATAATTCAAACTGGAAATATTGTTATGGAGGGAAATACCAAGGATTTACTGAACGATAATAGAATAAAAAAGTCATATTTAGGCGGATAGAATATAGGGAGGCAATGCCTCCCTAATTACTTTACTTCAGTTCACCTGCCATGGTATTTGTTTCATTTTTTAACTGTTGAATTTCATTGGCAGGTGCATCTTTAATAGGGTACCAATTGTTTTGCTTCATTGCATTGAAGACCTCATATTGAACCTGTTCAACATTTTTGA
>CAYMVC010000014.1:3050-4904 GCA_964393755.1 uncultured Eubacteriaceae bacterium
TTTTGAAATTGTCTTCTAAGGTAGTTCTTAAGTTTGGACAGGAGGATTCAGTCATACCAGTACTATAAGCGCTTATAACCTGTTTTTCTGAAGCCAAAAGGTCATGAAGCAACTCTTTTTCTGTAAGTGATGATTGTTGGTTAGCCAAAGTAATCCCTCCATATGGTAATTTAATTATTGATGATTATCTAAATAGCTTTTCAAGGCGGTAAAGTTTTGCTTATGCACATCAGCTGCCCTATTACAAACACCTTTTAAATTATTATCATTACAATATTCCCCATATTGACGGGCCTTTTTATTTAACAATGCTTCATATTCTATCTGATCCTTTAAAACCTTGAGATTATCAGAAGTCATTTTTGCATTGTTATTCATCATAGTCTTCCTCCTCCTTTAAATAATTCCTACTACATTATTTATTATTACCTTTTCCTTTAATATTATTGAAGGGAAAAAGTTGTTTAAAAGGTAAAAAGTTATAAAAAAAATGAAACATTTTTTGGACTTTACCGTCTTATAATATAGAGGGAATGTTTTAAGGCGGTGATAAAAATAGAACAAAAAGTTAAAAAACACTTTTGGCATATTGTTATAATATTAATTTTATTATTTTTATACTTAGGTCTTAGCAAAAACCTTATCTATAATAGGGTGATAATATTAAAGGGACAGGAATCACATATTTTTAATTTTCATACTACTTATTTAAAGTTGACAATTTAATATTAAATTTGTATACTTAAGATATACCCACCTAGGGTACAAAGGAGGATGAAAATGGAAGTAAAGGTTAGTGAAAATGCTTTAACAGAATTGAATAAAATAATTGAAGAAAAAAGTGCTAATAATAATGTCCGGGTATATATTGCAGGTATTGGTTGAGGTGGTCCAACATTTGGAATGGCTCTGGAAGAGCCAAATGAAGGTGATTTAATAGAAAGATCCGGCGATATAAACTTTATTTTTTCCAAGGATATGACAGAAAGTTTCTCTGCTATTAATATAGATTATGGTACAAGTTTTTTCAGAAAGGGTTTTACTATTACTAGTAATCAGGGCGGGGGATTTTGCTAATTGTTAATATTAGGACCAAACTCATATTTATTTAAGGGTTTGGTTCTTTTTAAAATAAGAGGTTATAAGTCTTTGAAAGTTATTCTATAAAGGTATAAAATGTAATTGGGGAAATAAATATCAAGGGGTGGTTTAATGAAAAAGATTTTATATGGGTTGGCAGGAGCCATAACTGGAATTTTAATGATTTTTGGAGTGCTTTACATTAAGGAAAAGAACTATGAGAAGAATATTGGGGGACAACTTGTTAAGGTGAATTATAGGTTTTCTAAGATATTTGAAGACTAATATTTTGCTTATAATACATTTTATTTGTAAAATTTGAAATAATATAGAGTGCAAGTATCCTTAATGAAGGGAGTATTTATATGGATGAAAGAATATCTAAATCCAATAAACCCATAGGTAGGGTGAAATGTGTTGTTGACAGTTGCCATTTCTGGTCTTCTGGAAACCATTGTACAGCCCAGCAAATAGAGATACAACCACCAGGTGCAACTGATACAGAAATGACAGATTGCGCAACATTTATACCTGAAGAGGATATGCACTAAAGCAAACAAGGAGCTACTTTGGTAGCTCCTTAACAAATATATGAATTACATATTTTCATCCCATAGTCTTTGTAAACCAAGAACTATAAATTTTTTTGATTGTTCCCTGAAATAATCAATTTTTTTCTTTTTATTCAGTAAAAATTCATCAATATTTACTTTAACTTTACCATTTTCAAATAATTCTAAGGGACAAGGTAATTCATCTAAATCTAATATATGG
>CAYMVC010000014.1:4914-13975 GCA_964393755.1 uncultured Eubacteriaceae bacterium
AGATCTTTATAAAAAAGTATATTATTATTCATTTTTACATCCTTTACTATATTAAAATAATATCCTATAGATTCCCCCTGGGGAGAGATCCAGTGATATAGGTTATAGGGTTTGTTAAAATAATAGTATGCTATTGTAAAGGACCCTAATGGTAAGTTAAATTCATTTTTTTTGTATATCTTTGACATCCTGTATAACAATACCACCTCATGGGTGGTTTTTCTTAGAAGCAAACACTTAACCCTATCTATTTCACCATTATAATTCATTTTCTCCTCTATAATTTCCATATATACCCCCCAGTATAAGCAGATTAAAATTACTTCCATTATAGCAATGGTGTGTGTCTTTATCAAAAAAGTTAAATTTTATATAAAAGATTAGAAAATCTCTTGAATAAACTCCTAAAAAGAGGATAATATATAATAGAGTAAATGCGAATAACTTGCAAGAAGGTGAAGAATTGGAAAAGGTTTTAGAGGTAAGCAATATACATTTCAAATATGATAGTCTATTAATTCTTGAAGGATTATTTCTTGATTTGTATAAGGGTGACTATTTAGGACTCATTGGTCCAAATGGTTCTGCTAAGAGTACCTTATTAAAGTTAATTTTAGGGATTTTAAAACCATATAAAGGGGAAATACATATTTTCGGCAAAGAAATAAGTCAATTTAGGCAATGGGACAGGGTCGGTTATGTGTCTCAAAAGGCAGCATCTTTTAATAAAAGTTTTCCTGCTACTATAGAAGAGATATTGGAAGCGGACCTTAAGGCAACAAATAAGAAAAAGAAAATATCAAATAAAAGGAATAGAAATGATATAGATAGGGTCCTTGAAATTGTAAAAATGGGAGATTATAAAAAACGATTAATAGGTAATTTATCAGGTGGTCAACAACAAAGAATTTTTATTGCAAGATCATTAATTAATAACCCAGAACTTCTTATACTAGATGAGCCTACTGTAGGAGTTGATATTGCATCCCAGGAATTATTTTATGATATTATTGGCAAATTAAATGCGGATTTTGGAATGTCAATTATTTTAGTTACTCACGATATAGGCGTTATTACTGAAAAGGTTAATAGGGTAGCCTGTATGGGAAATAAGAAGTTATATTCAGATTGTTCTAACTCTAATACTGAAGTTCATGACTTTATTAGGGAAATCTATGGGGAGAAGATTAAGCTTATAGACCATCATCACCGATAGGAGGCTTTAAATGTTTGAAATATTAAAATATGGTTTTATGCAAAGGGCACTGGTCAGTGGAATTATTATTTCCATCATTTGCCCTATGATTGGAATGTTTTTAGTATTACGCAGAATGTCAATGGTGGGGGATAGTCTATCCCATGTAGCTTTGGCGGGAGTAGCAGCATCATTTTTGGCAGGATTTCATTCAATTGTGGGTTCAATAATATTTACTATAATTGCAGCCCTTGGTATAGAAAAGTTAAGAAAATCATATAAGGAGTATGCAGAAGTTTCCATTGCCATTATTCATTCCGGTGGAATAGGTCTGGCTGTTTTGCTTATAAGTATGGCTAAGAATATAAATATAGACCTAATGGGCTATCTTTTTGGAAGCCTTACAACTATTGTAGAGGAAGATATTTATTTAATGATAATTTTAGGATTGTTTATTTTTACGGCTATTTTAAGTTTATATAATCAATTATTTTACCTTGCCTTTGATGAGGAGGGTGCAAGAATAGCAGGAATCAATGTTGAAGGAATAAATACCTTTTTTACAATATTAATTGCCTTAACAATTAGTATTTCTATGAGGGTGGTAGGTATTTTGTTGGTATCTTCTTTAATGGTTATTCCAGTGGCAACTGCAATCCAATTAGAGGAATCATTTAGGAAGACCTTGATATTATCCATTGTGTTTGCATTTTTTTCAGTTATATTCGGTATTTTTCTTTCTTTTTATTTTGAATTAGCACCTGGTGGTATTATAGTTCTGTTAAATGTATTATTATTAATTTTTATAATTACATACAAAACCAATAAGAAGAAAGCTCTAGAATTAAAAGATGAGAAGGTGGGATTTTGAATAGGCAAAATTATATAGAGAAAATATTAAAAGAAGAGGGCTATAGGATAACAAATCAAAGAAAAGCCATTATTGATGTTTTTTTGAGGGAAAGAAGGAACTTGTTAAATGCCCAACAAATACATGAAAAGGTGGTGGAAACATATCCAAAGGTGGACTTTTCTACTGTTTATAGAAATATAGAGATATTGGTGGACTTGGATATTATCCATAAAATTAACACGGGCAGATCTTATGGGTCCTACAAACTGAAGGAATTAAAGAAACACCACCACCATATAATATGTAATGATTGTGGAAGGACTGAGGTTATAGATTTTTGCCCCTTTGAATTATTGGGAAACCTACTAAAGGAGAAAGGCTTTTTACCTATAGAGCATAATTTTGAGGTGTTTGGATATTGTGCCAGGTGTAGGGGGAAAAGGGCTAATCTAATAAACCCATTGGATATAGGAGGAAGAGATGAATAAAAAAAGATTTTTAATTGTGTTTATATTTATAGGTTTGCTTTTTAATACTATATCATGTTCTTCATTAGGAACAGAGGAAAGTGTTAATAATAAGGGAATTACTGCCTATGCCAGTGTTTATCCCATTTATGATTTTGCAAAGAAAATAGGGGGAGAAAGAATTGGGGTAAAGTTAGTTATCCCCCCTGGAGCAGAACCCCATAGTTGGGAACCTAGCGGTAAAATTATAAAGGAAATTCAACAAGGCCAAATATTTTTATATAATGGATTAGATTTAGATCCGTGGGCTAAGAAAATCGGGTCTTCCCTTGAGGGAAAATTATCTATCTTAGCAGTAGGGGAAGAAGGGTCTATTAAAAATATGGTAATAAGTGAAGGGAAGGGGAATCATGATCCCCACCTATGGTTAGATCCTATTGTAGTTATTGAAATGGCAAAGGCAATAAAGGATGTTTTTATTGATCTGGATGGGGAGTATCAGAATTACTATGAGGAAAATTTTAATAATTTTAAACTACAATTGCTTGAATTAGACAAGGAATATAATGAAGTCCTTTCTAAGGTCTCGAAGAAGAACTTCATAGTTACCCACGGGGCTTTTGCCTATATGGCAAAAAGATATGGCTTAAATCAAATAACTATTTTAGGACTTGCTCCCCAGGGTGAACCAAGTCCTGCAAAATTAGTAGAATTAACGTCATTGATAAAAAAACATAATATAAATACGGTATTTTTCGAACATCTTACCAGTTCAAAGGCAGCTAATGTACTTGCAAGTGAAACAGGTGTTAAGGTGGATATACTAAACCCTCTAGGAGGTTTAACCCAAGAGGAGATGGATAGGGGGGAAGATTATTTTTCTATTATGAGGGAAAACTTAAACCACTTGGCAAAGGCTCTAGACTAAATTTCATGTATTGTACAAACATACCCCAGCATAAGATGTAATAGGAATTATTATATCAAAATTAGGAGGGGTATTATGGATCAAGTCTTTGAGGTTTTTTCTAAAGCAAGTTTATTTGTTCCCATAATGATTGGTTTTGCTAAAGTAGCACAAATGATATTTTTACCGAAAAAATGGACACCAGTTTGGAACCTTGTAATCGGACTAATAATTGCATTTTTATATATTTATCCACATGAATTAAAAACTTCATTATTAGTGGGGGTTATGCTAGGGCTTACTGCTTCAGGATTATATTCCGGTGTTAAAAATACTACACAAGCTATACTAAAGAAATAATCTACTTACAATTATTGTAAAAAAACTCTTTGTATTTAACCTTTTTTATAATATAATTAGATGGTGGGGAAAACTTAGTTTAAGCTGTAACTAATGTAATAGTGGAGGATAAAATGACCATTAGGGAGTTAACAAAAGAAATCGAAATACAAAAAGAATCTTTACGCAAAATGATAGAAGAAAATTCTAATATACAGGCTACTGATATTATAAAACTAAGTCAGGAGCTTGACGAATTGATAAAAAAGTATTATATTCTCAGTGGACATCTAGCTGATAGGTAAAGATTATTTTTAGATTGAGGATTATTACAAAGAAAGCAGGAATTTATCCTACTTTCTTTGTAATTTTTATTTTTAAATTCTTTTCTCTAAAACCATCTTTTCTAAATAACTTACTCCTATATACATTAGGGCAGCAGCTATAGCAAGTATGATAACACTGGTCATTACAGTATCCAGCTGGAATACCTGACTTCCATATACGATAAGATAACCAAGACCTGCCTTAGATACTAGAAATTCTCCCATAATCACACCTACCCATGACAAACCAACATTGATTCTTAAGGCGTTCATTATGGTAGGAAAGCTTGCAGGTATCACTACCTTAGTTAATATTTGTCTTTTATTAGCTCCAAAGGTTTTCAGTAAGGTTATTTTTTCTTTATCAACTTCCCTTAGCCCACTAAAGACTCCAATAATTGTTGTGAATAGCGATACCAGTAGAGCCATTGTGATAATCGCTGAATATCCTGCTCCGAAGAATACTATTATAATAGGACCTAGAGCCACCTTTGGTAAGCTATTGAGAACCACTAGGTAAGGATCTAATACCCTTGATAGAAAATCTGACCACCATAGGAGAATGGCCATTAGGGTGCCTAAAAGGGTACCTGATATAAACCCTATTACAGTCTCGCTTATAGTAATTCCTATATGTTTATATAGGGATCCATTTTGGTGAAGATTGACCAAGGTATTCCACATTCTACTGGGTTGGCTGGTAATAAAGGGATCAATCCATTTAAGTCTTGCTGCCAGTTCCCATACTAGAAAAAAAACTACTAAAATAACTATCCTTGAAGACCATATCAATATCTTTTGTCTTTTAATTTCTTGTAAATAATTTTGGTGTTCTTTGGAAAAAGTTTGGGGATAATTTTGTCTGTTATTTTTAAGAGACATGGACATCTAACTCCTTCCATATTTCATTAAAGTATTCTCTAAACTCCGGCGCTTCCCGCCTAATGATAGGGGTTTGTTTGGAACAACTTAGTTTTATTTCATGTATTTTTTTAACCGTGCCCGGACGTTTACTTAAAACAACCACTCTGTCAGCCATGGATATGGCTTCCGATATATCATGGGTTACCATTACAGCCGTTCGCTTTTCATTTTTTATAATAGAACCGATATCGTCAGCCACTGCTAGTCTGGTTTGATAATCTAAGGCGGAAAAGGGTTCATCTAACAATAAAATTTCCGGATCAACTGCTAAGGTACGAATTAATGCTACCCTTTGGCGCATTCCCCCTGATAGTTGATTAGGGTAGTGGTTTATAAAGTCACTTAAACCATATTCATCCAACAATTCTTTAGTTTTTCTTATATTTTCTTTTGTGTTTTTATTTTGTATTTCCAAACCAAGGGTTGTGTTTTGTAATATTGTTCGCCATTGGAATAAATGGTCCTGTTGGAGCATATAGCCTATGGAAGGTTTTTTCTTTATAGTTTTTGTGGGATAGTATTCTATTTTTCCTTCTGAGGGTTTTATTAGACCTGCTAATGCCGATAGTATAGTTGACTTTCCACAGCCACTAGGACCTACCAAAACAACAAATTCTCCAGCCCTTACCTCCAATGAAAAGTTTCTTATTGCTAGAGTTTCTTCCATAGGGCTATGGAATATCTTAGATATATTATTTATTTTTACTATAGGAGTTGTCATAATAATCCCTCCTCATTTATTTTCAGATTATTTGATATTCTCTACTGCCTTTTCTGCAAACTTGGTATTAACTAGCTCTTCGTAGGGTGCTCTAGTTTCTAAAACTCCGGCATCTTCAATAACATCCTGCATGTGCTCAAAAGACTCCTTAGTCATTATAGGATCTTTAGGCCAGGATTCTTGATCCTTATATCTTTTAACAACTGTTATTAAATCTTCCATTTCCATTTCAGGGAAGAAGTCTTTTATAGCTTCGGCGATTTCCTCATAACTACTCTTATCTATCCATAATAAACCCTTGTGAATGGCATTGGTAAACTTTTGTATTAAGTCAGGGTTTTTCTCTATAAAGCTTTTATTTGCATTATAAGCTGTATAAGCTATAATACCGCTCTCCTCACCTATTGATGCCACCACATAACCAATACCTTCCTTCTCTATTGCAGTGGCAACAGGTTCAAATAGGGTAACATAGTCCCCTTGACCTCCTTTAAAGGCCCCTGCCATTACATCAAATTGAACACTGGTATCAATTGCCAGGTCTTTAACTGGATCAATACCATATTTCCTTAGGACGTGTTCAAAGGTCATTTCAGGCATTCCACCTTTTCTTCCACCGATTACATCTTTTCCTATTAACTTATCAAAGGTAAAGTTAGGATCTGGTTCCCGACCTACTAGAAAAGAACCATCTTTTTGAGTTAATTGGGCAAAGGTAATGGCATAATCATCTCTTCCTTCATTGTAAACATATACTGTAGATTCTGAACCGGAAAAGCCGATATCAACTTGGCCGGAAAGTACAGCTGTCATAACTTTGTCTGCACCTCCGCCATTGATAAGCTCAACATCCAGCCCTTCTTCTTCAAAAAAACCTAAACTAATTGCTACATATTGGGGTGAATAGAAAATAGAGTGGGTAACTTCACTTACTACAACTTTTGTTAAACCCTCTTCCTTATTACAACCGGTAAATAAGGATAATACTAGCCCGATAATAAGGATTGATAAAACAAGCAGTTTTGTCTTTCTCAAAATAAAAACCCTCCTTTAAAAATTTACTATCATTATAGTATATGGAAGGGTAAAATAACTGTTACTACAAAGAAGTCATATAGGACAAACTAAAAAACTATAGTTGGGGACCAAAAACAGAAACTTATTTACGGTCAACATTATATTAATTTAAAGGGTAAGCCATATTTTTGTAGAAAATAATAATAGGAGGTTTTATTGACAACTTAGATTGATTTTAATAAAGGAGGAAATGAATGATAATAATTAACAAAACAAAGCTGTCTATTATGAAAGGTGATATTACAAGGGTAAAGGCTGATGCAATTGTAAATGCAGCCAATAATAGCTTATTAGGTGGTGGAGGTGTAGATGGAGCCATTCACAGAGCCGGCGGTAGGGAAATACTAGAAGAGTGTAAAAAAATAGGGTGCTGTCCCACAGGGGAAGCTAGAATTACTACAGGAGGAAAACTTCCAAGTAAAAAAGTTATCCATACGGTAGGTCCCATATATAAGGATGGAAACCAGGGTGAAGAAAAGCTATTATATAATGCCTATTATAATTCCCTGGCTTTAGCTATGGAAAATGAAATAAAAACTATAGCCTTTCCTTCTATATCAACTGGAGTATATAACTATCCAAAAGACCAGGCTGCAGATATAGCTATAAAAGCTATAAAAGATTTTATTATTAAACATAACAGTATAGAGGAAGTAGTATTTGTACTATTTTCTGATGTGGATTATAATATTTATCAGGAAAAATTAAAGGTATGAGCTATTTTACATAAAAAGTAGCTAGTATTAGCTTTATGACAAAATAATATCTGGGGGATTGCTAAATGTTAAAGGGTTTAAACAGCATTGGGTCTATATTTATAATGATTGCAATAGGTTTCATTCTTGCTAAGAAAGGATTGTTAGACAAAAAAACCAATAATTTATTTTCAAAATTAGTAGTACAAATCAGTTTGCCGCTGATGATTATTTCCAGCTTACCTAAAAACTTTACCTTAGATAGTTTAATAAGTTCTTCCAATAGTTTATTAGTGGCCTTTTTAATTATACTTATAGGTTATGGCCTAGCTTTTCTAATGACCCTAATTCTAAAAATTGATATGAAAGAAAGGGGAGTGTATTGCGCCTTGTTTTCTGTTGGGAATACAAACTTCATAGGTATACCTATAAATATTTCTATTTTTGGAGAAAAGAGTATTCCCTATATCTTTTTATACTATATAGTTAACTCAATATTTTTTTGGACCATAGGAGTGTATAATATTAAAAAGCAAAGCTCTAAATCTATGGAAACAGGATTTATAGTCACAATAAAAAGGGTGTTTTCACCACCCTTAATTGGTTTTTTATTGGGTACCCTTTTAATAGTAAGCAAAGTTAATTTGCCAGAATTCTTAGATTCATCATTTTCATATATAGGACAATTAAGTACTCCCCTAGCAATGCTTTTTATTGGGACAGTAATCTATAATATTGACTTTAAAGAAATGAAAATAGATTTAAAAACTGTAAGTATTTTAATAGGGAAGTTTTTTATTCTTCCACTTACAGCCGTATTACTATTATCATTATTTAAATTTCCAAGCCTATTGAATAAGGTATTTATCGTTCAGGCTGCAGCTCCCATTATGACCCAGATAGCATTAGTTACAGAATACTATGATGTAAGTTCAAAATACAGCTCTTTTATGGTAGGCTTGTCAACAATTGTATTTATGTTTGTATTGCCAATTTATATGTTTTTTATTGGGTAATGAACCTAAAGGTTTCCTTTAAGTCCTATTTCTTCGGCAACTTTTTGCATACCTTTAATGGTTTCAGCAATTACATCATTTCTTTCCATGCCTAATTTTTGTGCTCCAGCATCTATAATCTCCCTATTAACACCTGCAGCAAAACCCTTATCCTTCCACTTCTTTTTAACTGATTTTGGGGTTAAATCTAAAATACTTTTACTTGGTCTCATAAGGGCGGTTGCATAAATTAAGCCGGTAAGTTCATCAATAGTATAAAGTACCTTCTCTAAATCAGATAAGGGTTCTACATCTGAACAAATATTCCAACCATGGCTTACTACAGCCCTTATATAGTCTTGGGGCCAATTTCTTTCTTCTAAAATTTCCTTTGTTTTCTTGCAGTGTTCTTGAGGATACATTTCAAAGTCCAAGTCATGAATTAGCCCTATTACTCCCCACATCTCCTTATCTTCTGCCTTATAAAGATCTGCAAAATGAAGCATAACTGCTTCTACAGATAGGGCATGCCTGATAAGGCTTTCACTTTTATTATATTTTT
>CAYMVC010000015.1:0-13532 GCA_964393755.1 uncultured Eubacteriaceae bacterium
TGGGATAATCTTATGGGTATTCCCTAGGGTCTGGGATATGGGATATGTTAGAACCTTTACCACCCCAAAGGAATACCTAATACACCTTATTCCCCCAATATACATATTTATTCTCACATAATGGGTGAACTAAAATTAATCTTTAGATAAAAGTTCAAGTTTTATTCACTAGCCTAGAAAACCTTGTAAAATAGTTTCCTCTGCCTCTTCTTCGGAAAGTCCCAGAGTCATTAATTTTGTAATCTGGTCAGATGCAATTTTCCCTATGGCAGCCTCATGAATTAATTGAGCATCGGAATGGTGAGCCACAATCTCTGGAATGGAGGAAACCTCTGCCTTGTCCATTATTATAGAATCACATTGGATATGGCCCCTGCATTTAGAATATCCCTTAAGGCTTAAATAAAATACCTGTTTAGAGTCATCTTTAGCTACTGAGCGGGAAATTATTTGGGCACTGGAATCTTCTCCTGATAGTTCTACCACAATCTTAGATTCCGCACTTTGGTTTAAATATGTTAATAGCTTCTCATTAACAATTAAACGGGCATTTTTATGAAGTTGGATTTGGGTATCTCTTATTGTATAATCCACACCCTTGATTTGATCCATCTCCAACTCTACTAGTCCATCTTCCTCCACATGAATAATCGTTTTAGGATTTAATACCCTTTCCCCATTGCCCTTACCTTGACCGTAGTGTTTTTCAATATACCTCATATGGGCACCCTTACCTACAAAGAATTCATGAACACCATCATGTTGGGTTTTTTTACTACCTCCATTATGAATTCCACATCCGGCTACAATAAGAACATCAGAGTACTCCCCCACCTTAAAGGTATTATAAACTACATCATTCAAACCTTCCTGGGAAATAATTACTGGTATATGAACACTTTCATTTTTAGTCCCAGGTTTTATAAGAATATCGATTCCCGGCTTATCTTTCTTTGGTATAATTTCAATATTAGCAGAATTACTTTTACTAATTCCTTCCCCATTCTTTCTTATATTATATGCCCCTTGGGGTATATCATGTAGATCTGCTACTTCTTCTAGGAGCTTTCTATCTAATGCATTCAGCATATTCCATTCCCCCCTTTGCACAATTATCCCTATGCTCACATCCGGTATCTAATTGGGATATTTCTTCTAGAATCTTATCCTTATTTGTGATCTCACTTATTCTACCGTTTTCCACCATTATAACCACATCAGCTAATTTTAATATTCTTTCCTGATGTGAAATAATAACCAGGCTAGTATCTGATTTGCGGTGCATATTAACAAAGGTTTCTGTCAATCTTTGAAAACTCCAAAGATCTATACCTGCCTCTGGTTCATCAAAAAGTGCTATCTTTATCTCTCTAGATAATAAACTGGCAATTTCAATTCGTTTCAATTCTCCTCCAGAAAAGGTTGAATTAATTTCCCTATCTAAATAATCTTGAGCACATAAGCCAACATTATAAAGGATTTCACAGGGGTCTATTTCATTTTTACCAGCAGACAAATTAAGTAGATCCCTAACCTTTAGCCCTTTAAATCTGGGTGGTGTTTGAAAGGCATATCCTATACCTTCCCCTGCCCTCTCACTAATACCCATATCTGTTATATCTATTCCATCTAATAATATCTTTCCCCTTGAAGGTTTATGAATCCCCATAATAGTCTTGGCTATAGAAGATTTACCTCCTCCATTAGGACCGGTCATTACATATATCTTGTTTCTTTCTAGGGACAGATTTATATTATTTAAAACCTTATCTATTCCATTATCTCCTTCTAACTCTACATCAATATTTACAAGTTCTAGCACCTTTTATCCTCCTCTTGTATAATTCAAACTATTTTCTATAACTATAGTGTAATATAATTTTAATAAAAATACCATGAATTTGGGACAAAAAAAACTAAATCAGCTTTTAGATTTAGTATATTGGTTGCGGGGACAGGATTCGAACCTGCGACCTCCGGGTTATGAGCCCGACGAGCTACCAGCTGCTCCACCCCGCGATGAATTTTACTACTAAAGTATAACACTTTGAGAATGCCTTGTCAAATCAGAATAAAAGTCTGATTATACTTCCCATTATTGGATAAATATTATACACTTGGTTATAAATAGTATAATATTAATTGGAATTCATAGGAGTGATCTTTTGTTAACAAGATTTCTTATAGATAAGTTTATACCCAATAAGAATGATATAGATAATATTGATGTACGTTCAAATTACGGTTATTTAGGCGGGTTTGTAGGGGTTATAGCAAATATTATCTTATTTGTAACTAAAATTACCTTAGGCCTTTTAATAAATAGTATATCCTTAATGGCAGATGGAATTAATAATTTATCCGATGTGGGTTCTAGTGGAATTACATTGCTGGGTTTTAAATTATCGAAAAAACCTGCTGATAAAGAACACCCCTTTGGTCATGGAAGAACAGAATATGTTGCCGCCCTTATTATATCCCTTATTATTATAATGGTAGGATTTGAATTATTACACAATTCCTTTAAACGTATTATTAACCCTGTAAAGATTACATTTAGTGAAATAAGTATATATATATTAGTAGCCACCATAGTTATTAAATTATGGATGGGATTATTTAATAGAAAATTAGCTAAAACTATTGATTCTAAATCTTTAGCTGCAAATGCTGTAGATAGTTTCAGTGATGTTTTTGCAACTTCTTGTGTTGCCTTATCTATAATACTTTCCCCCTACCTTACCTTTCCTATAGATGGATATATGGGAATAATTGTTGCTATTGTCATTATGTATACAGGAATTTCTATGGCAAAAGATACTTTAGACCCCTTACTAGGTAAAGCTCCCAACCCAGAATTAGTAGAAAATATTAAAAAAACAGTACTACATTTTGATGGAATTGAGGGAATTCATGACCTAATTATCCATGACTATGGTCCAAATAGAATTATGGCAACCCTCCATGCGGAAGTTTCTGATCAACTTAACCCCATAGTTGCCCATGATATTGTGGATGCTGCAGAAAAAAAGGTTGCAAAGGAATTTAATGTGCTTCTAGTAATTCATATTGATCCCCTGAAATTTGGATGCCAAGATACTGGTGAAATACATCAAAAAGTTAAGGATATCTTGTCCACCTTTCCTAGCTTTTTATCCTTCCATGATTTCCGAATTATACATGAAAAGGATAGAGATAATATGATTTTTGAAGTGGTGGTGGAAGAAAAGCTTAAGGATGATGAGATAGTTTCCCTAAAGGATAATATAAAAAGCCACCTAAAAACCCAGTTTCCAGGCTATGGCTTTTACATTACAATGGAGAGGGAACATGCTTATTTTCATTAATTGATTTTGCTTATTTACCCTTGTTTAACTCTTTATAGCTATCCATAATAGCAAAACCATTGCTGGTACCTAAGCGTTTAGCTCCCCCATCTATAAACTTGATTGCATCCTGGTAGTTACGAATACCGCCAGAAGCTTTTATTTTAGGAAAATCGTCAAGGACTTCTTTCATTAAAATTACATCTTCTATTTTAGCACCTCCTGTTCCAAATCCAGTAGAAGTCTTCACAAAATCTACCCCTATATCCTTACAAATCTTGCAAATTTCTATAATTCTATTTTTATCAAGGTAGCAGGTTTCAATTATTACCTTTAATAATGCCCCTTTATCCGAATTTCTAATGGTATAAAATATTTCATTTATTTCTTCTTTAATAAGGTGATATTTCTTATCCTGTGCCCAGGATATATTGATAACCATATCTATTTCCTGACCACCATTTTTAATAGCGTCTTTTGTTTCAAATACCTTTGTTTCTATTGTGTTTAAACCTAAGGGAAAACCAACCACGGTAGCAATTTTTATATCACTATTTATTAAAATATCCCTAATGTACTCAATATGCCCGGGTAATATACATAAGGCAGCAAAGTTATAGTCCAAAGATTCCCTGGCAAATTTTTGGATTTCCATTTTTGTTCCATTGGGTTTTAATAGTGTATTATCAATATATTTTTCCAGTTTCATAATATCCCCTCCCAAGAATTCTTCCTAAAAGTAATCTTTTAAATCTGTTAAATCAGATATTTTTATTATCTTGCTATCCTCAACATTGTTTTTAGGATCAAATAAAATCCCTGTAATCCCCTCTTTATTGGCTGCCAAAGTATCCACCTTATAATCATCTCCCACATAGGCAACTTCATCAGCTTTAAAACCGCTTTTTTCTATAGCATCCCTATAAATCTTAGGATGGGGTTTACTTACTCCGGCCCCATCTGAGGTTATTACAGTAGAAAAATAATGGAGTATTTCTGAACTTATCATTTTCTTACTTTGTCCCTCTTTAAAGCCATTGGTAATAATACCCAGCCTGTAATTAGGTCTTAAATAGTCCAATATTAATTTAGCATTAGGCATTAGGTTTTTCTGGCCTACTAGGGTATCTGTATATAATTGATTAAGGTCTTCTGCCTCCATCCTATCATCAATAGCTAAATCTTCAATTGTTTTATTAAACCTAGATACCCTAAGCTCTTGAACAGTTGTTTCTCCCCTTTCAAAGGATCGCCAATGTTCTTCATTGTGGTTTGTGTAAACTTCTTCAAACTGATTAAAATCTATTTTAATATTATTTTTTAATATTCTCTCATTGTATACCCTTTGAAGGGCTATTAATGTATTTCGCTTAAAGTCCCAAAGAGTATTATCTAAATCAAAATATATAAACTTTATTTTTTTTCTTAAGTTCATAGTCAAATCCCCTAGAGTCCTTCCTTGTTTTTAATTACTTGGTCGATAGTAGCTCCCCCTAAACAAAGCTCCCCTTGATAAAATACTACAGCTTGACCAGGTGTAATGGCTTTTTGTGGCTTGTCAAAGATTACCTTGCAGGTATTATCCTTTAAAATCTCTACCCTTACTTTTTGGTCTGGCTGACGATACCTAAATTTTGCAGTACAATTTAAAAGACCCTCTTTAGGTTTATCGCCTATCCAATTTATATCATTTGCATATAAACCATATGAATAAAGTTTTGGATTATTTCCACCTTGGACCACATATAAGATGTTGTTTTTTAAGTCCTTATCAACAACAAACCAAGGCTCCCCAGTCCCGGACCCTCCAATCCCTAATCCCTTTCTTTGTCCAAGGGTATAATTCATAAGACCCCAATGTTTACCTTTAATTTCACCTTCTAAGCTACGTATTTCACCAGATTTTGCAGGCAAATAATTACTAAGAAATTTACTAAAGTTTCTCTCACCTATAAAACATATTCCGGTACTATCTTTTTTACTTGCAGTCTTTAATTGATTTTCTATTGCAATATCCCTTACCTGACTCTTATCCATATGACCTATAGGGAAAATAGACTTTGATAATTGATACTGGTTTAGTCCGCATAAAAAGTATGTTTGATCCTTATTTTTATCTGCACCCCTCAATAGCCTATACTCACCATTATTGAAATCCGTCTGAACATAGTGACCTGTTGCAATATAATCTGCTCCTATTTTTAAAGCATAATCTAAAAATGCCTTAAACTTTATTTCTTTATTACACATAACATCAGGATTAGGTGTTCGTCCTTTTTTATATTCCTCTAAAAAATAGGAAAATACCCTATCCCAATATTCCTTTTCAAAGTTCACAGTATAATAGGGTATCCCTATTTGGTTACAGACTGCCTGTACATCCTCATAGTCCTCTGTGGCTGTGCAAACCCCGTCTTCATCAGGTTCATCCCAATTTTTCATAAAGACACCCACCAGCTTATATCCCTGTTCCTTTAATAACAAAGCTGCCACTGAGGAATCTACTCCACCAGACATACCTATAACTATCGTAGTGTCTTCATTATTTCTAGCCATTTACTTCAACCTTTCTTCTATTGTCACTTTATTAATTTTATTTAAAACTTTTTAACCCTATTAAAAGGGTAGTACCTAAATATAGCCTTACCGATTAAATCTTCTTTTTCTATAAATGGATAGGGCCAAAGATGGGAGTCATAACTACTGTTTCTATTATCACCTAAAAAAAAGTAATTATCTTCAGGGACTAATACCGGTCCAAATTCATAGTCAATTGATTTTACCAGGTAGGGTTCCTGAACTTTTTCTCCGTTTCTATAAAGATATCCATTCTTTATCTCTATAGTATCCCCTCCAACTCCTATTAATCTCTTTATATATCTTTCACCTTTTGTGACAGGAGAGTAAAAAACTATAATATCTCCATATGCTAGGTCCTCGGATTTAACCAATTTATTAATAATTAATTTATCATTTATATTTAAGGTAGGAATCATGGATTCACTGGGTATTGTAACTGCCTGGGCTATAAAAGTCTGTAATATAAAACTCAATATTAAAGCTATAAACAAACTGGGAATCCAATCTTTTAACCATTTTTTCATATTTAAAGCCACCTCTTAGCTATATTATTAATATTTTTTATAGTTTTTTCTTTTATCTCTAATATATATTGCTTTTGCTGGAGAATTATCTGAGGATCGTTCATTTATTTCAAATAGCTGGGTAGCCTTTATTAATTCCCCTAACTTTTTATAACCAAAGTTTCTAGGATCAAATTCCGGGGATTTATTAGCTATATTTTGTCCCACATTTCCAAGGTGAGACCAACCATTTTCATCAGCTGAATCTTCCACTGCACTTCTAAGCAAATTAACTAACCTAGTATCCTTTTTTAATTCCATTGTATTTTTAGGTGAAGTAACAAAATCTAAATCACTTTTACGTAAAATTTCAGTATAAATAAATTTATCGCATGCAACTACAAAGGGTCTGGGTGTTTTTCTTTCACCAAATCCATATACAATTAAGCCTGATTCCCTAATTCTAGAAGCAAGGCGGGTAAAATCGCTGTCACTTGACACAATGCAAAAACCATCCAGGTTTTCGGTATATAATAAATCCATGGCATCAATTATCATGGTACTATCTGTTGAGTTTTTCCCAGTAGTATAACCAAATTGTTGTATAGGTAGTATTGCAAATTCCAATAATATTTCCTTCCACCCTAATAGGTTTGGACTTGTCCAATCCCCGTAAATCCTTTTTACACTTGTAACTCCATAGTTTGCAATTTCTGCTATCAATCCGCTAATAATAGCTGGTGATGTATTATCCGCATCTATCAATACGGCTAATTTTTTTTGGTTACCCTTCTGATCCATTAGTAGTTCGCCCCTTTATTTATACAATTCTTTCTATTATAAGTATACTATAAATATTAGCTTAATCTATAAATTTTGTTTTAATATTTTTTGCTGATGCAAATTCCCTTAATAAGCTATTCATTTCTTCCATATACCTTTCTAAAACAGTTTTTCCATTAAATGATACTATTATCATTAATAGGTCTTTAGTAGACTTATCTATCATTCCCCGGACAGAATCTGAAGTGGTACTACCAAAGTAGCCCAATTCATCACTAAATACAGGAAGATATTCTATATTTAGTTGTCCTCTGCCAATGGCACTAAATACTGCACCCTTTTCTGCCCTTACTAAGTTAATATTTCCCTGGATCTTTGACAGATCATAGGCACAAACTGGGTATAGGGATTTTAAGGATATAAGATTGTTTATTTCCACAATATTATTAATTCTATATAAATCCTGTCCCTTAATTACCCTTCGAGCAAGAGCTTCAGCTGAAGACCGATATCTAGTCGGATCCTTGCCTAGGCTTCTATAAGCCTTTCTTGTATCTTTAATATTCTTTTGTTTTGAAATATCTCCTACCACCATTTCTCCCCTCATAGTATTACAATAATTAGTAATCTCTGAATTTAAATTTTCGCCTGTGTCCCTAACTGCAATTTCTGATTGACTGCATCCTAAAACTATATTAGGACAAAGTTCTTTAATTTCCTCAGAAATGTAAATGTTTTTCATATAATCACCTTTCTAGAAAAATCAATCTATTTTATATGTACTATAGTACAAGAGCCAGCTCCTGTAAAGAAGCCGGCTCTAATTAATTTAATTATCATCCTTCATAAGATGTTTAAAGCCCCTAGTGTTTTGCAGCAAAAAGTTTTCAATAATCAATAATCGCTCCTTAATATTTGAAAGGTCTTTTTCTTCTATGGACTTTTCAATATTTTGATCCTGGGTAAGGGTTTTTATTTGTTCTTCTAGGTACTTAATCTTTTCTGATGGTATTATAAGCTGGTTTCTTAATAAAATAATATCTCTTTCTAACTTGTTTAATTTGTCCCTTAGCTGGCTATTATCATCATTATTCAATGTCATCATCTCATTGTTCACTTTAATATCCAACCCCCTTTTTTTAATAGGTATTATTCTAGTCAATTCAAGTTTTCCAAAACCGATGAAACTAAGGTTTTGAGCATTCCCAAAGGAATAATTTAACTTGTAATCACTTCCATCACTTATATATCTATGCCTAACAATATCTTCAGTTTTGGATTGCTTCCATAAATATATATTCCCCCAAGAATCTCCATTGTCTTCTGAATATCTACTAGCTATATAATTATATTCAGTCCAAGATATCCATAAGATTTCTCCAAAATATATCAATGTTGGATATTGGCAGTTTCCTGGGTTGGAAACTATTTCTTCTATTAATACTTGATTCTTTATTCCTTCTATCTTATTTCTTTGGTATTTTACTAATAAATTACCTTCTTCATATTCACAATAGGTAAGGTGAATTTCATTATTGTTTTTAATTAGGGCGTCTAGGTAGAGCTTGTTTCCCTTGCTGGTTGTCAGTTGAATGGGGTCACTCCAATTTCCCCCTTCTAAATCAAGGCTTTTAATAAAAATTTGTTCCACTTCCGAAATCACATGGTAGTAAAATAAAAAAACCTTATTTCCTACCACCATAGATTGAATGGGATTCAATACATCCCCTTTATGGATAATGTCTAATTCTTGGTTTATCCAACCTTCCCCCAGATCATAACAGTAATTAAGTCTATATTTTTTATTCTCCTTATCCAGAGGTTCTAGATAAAATATATGAATATTATCACCTACTACGCAAGCAGATAGGTTTTCAGCCTTCTTTTCTGCTTCTACAATTAACCTAGAATGGGTATAATCCCTATGACTAGATAATAAAACCACCCTATTATCCACATTTTTACAAACTAGATAAATTTCCCCAAAAGAATTAATTCCCCCATCAAAATCATTTGTAGCCATATGGTTAATTATCTTATCTTTTATTCTTCCCCTATCTTTATCAAAATAATGGTAGATTATTTGATTATCCATATAGGCAAAGTTATGTAAGTTCCCTTCTTTTTCATGAATTATTAAACTTGGCTGATTAAAAAAAGCCACAATATCACCTCCTAATATTTTAGATTTTACCATGGTATATATTTATTAATCTTTTTAAAAATAATGATACTTTTAAGAAACCTAAATATTATTATTACTAAGCTTGCTTTATTCCATCGTATTTTCTAGGGTTTAAATTGTAACAAGTTATTCAAAATAGAATATATTATAAATGAGAATATAATTTGTAAATGAGGAAATTTCATATCCATTTGTACTTATGAGTTTCTTCTAAATAAAAGGAGGGTTTAATATATGGAAATTTGTAAAGGCGATCCTTGTAGAGAAGGTCCTAATAAAGAAAGCCCTATAGACATTGGACCAGCGCAATGCTGTACAGCAGAAACTGGTTGCCGTTTTGATGGTTCCCTAAGAAATGTTGTTGCTGAACCAATATATGTTCAAAAAGTTTATGATGCTACTTTATTTAATTTGCAAGGTCTAAGAACCATTCAAAATCAGCCTCTAAGCCCTAAATTAGAGGATGGGGACTCTATTGTTAGAATTACTAATATGAAGTGTAGAAAGTTTTTTAACCCAGAAGATATTGAGGATCCCAAGAATTTAACAATAAAAAATGATGCCCAAATAGCTGGGGCACAATTTGTGCAAAAATGTGGAGAGGATGTGTTAGTTGTCGGTCCTGATGGGACCCGTAGTGAAAGATTAATATACACAGATACTTCCGATTGCGATAGAGAGGATAGGGGAACTCCAATATTTGGAACCCAAACATTATTTATAACAGGTAATGTTATCCTTGAGATTGATGCAGTAGTTCAAAATAATTGCCAAGAAAGGTGTAGGAAAAGATTTACCGCCAATATACAGATTGCACCAACTGAAGCTCCTCTAGTTCTGACTAATTTCTTTGAACTCTGTGTGCCCTCTGTATTTGATAGTGCCCATTTACCAAGATTTACAGAGTTTTGTAATATTGCCTGTGAACCTAGATTAGCTACAAATAATGTAAGTAGGGATATTAGGGTTAATCCTTGCAATGGAAAACTGTCAGCTAATTTATTGATAACTATTAGTGTGACCTGTGAGAAAAAAATAATAGTACCAGTTCAGCTTTGTGTGCTTTCCACAGGCTTCCCTAAACTTACACCAGATACATCACCTATAACAACTACTTTCCCACCTCTATTCCCTAAGCAAATAGATGAAAGCAGTAGTGGTCATTGTCCTAGGGCAACGATAGCCAGTGAAGCTGAGGAAATTGAAATAGAAATTGATTAGAATAAAGCAGGGTTAACCCTGCTTTATTTCTATTTCTTTAATAAACATACTTTTTTGTTTGGTTATACTTGTATATGTTTCCCTGTCAATTATTTCTTCTTCAAGCCATTTATCAGAAAAGTTTAAAAATGTAAGAATAACATCCCTTAGTACATTGACATATTCTTCATTCAATCAAAATCTCTCCTTAATAATAAAAATACAAGTTGTCAACCCTATATTGAATTTTTAGAAATTAGCTTACTTTCTACTCCGCTCCGCTGATAATTTTCAACCTTTTCCTTTTCACATCTTAATTTCTATTACTAAATATTATACACTTAATCCTATAATCCTGCAATTTAATTATTTACCTTGTTCTAAAAATTTCTTATAGTATAACACTATTAGTTTTTAAAACTATGAACAGGAGCAGGAATTCTTCCTAGACGATTTATAAAGTCTTCACAGGAAAACTTATTTACCTCCATAATAGGGGCATAACCTAATAATCCACCAAAAATAGCCTTATCCCCTAAACCTTTACCTACTACAGGGATAATTCTTACGGCTGTTGTTTTATTATTTATTACACCAATAGCTGCTTCATCTGCTATAATCCCAGCAATTGTGCTAGCAGGTGTATTCCCCGGGATTGCAATCATATCTAGTCCAACAGAACATACACTGGTCATTGCTTCTAACTTGTCAAAGGTAAGGGAACCTTTTTTGACAGCTTCAATCATTCCCTCATCTTCACTGACAGGGATAAATGCTCCACTAAGACCACCAACATGGGAGGATGCCATTATACCACCTTTTTTTATAGCATCATTGAGAAGGGCCAAAGCTGCTGTAGTTCCATGGGTACCACAGGCTTCCAAACCTATTTCTTCTAGAATCCTAGCAACGCTATCTCCTATATCTGGAGTGGGGGCTAAAGACAGGTCTAATATACCAAAGGGGATTCCCAACCGCTTACTTGCCTCATTGCCTATTAATTGACCGGCTCTAGTTATTTTAAAGGCCGTTCTTTTTATTGTTTCAGCTACAATATCAATACTAGATCCCTTTACCTTTTCTAAAGCAGACTTAACAACACCAGGACCACTTACACCTACATTAATTACCGCCTCTGGTTCCCCCACACCATGATATGCTCCCGCCATAAAGGGATTGTCTTCCACTGAATTAGCAAAAACAACAAGTTTTGCACACCCTATGCTATCCTTATCCCTAGTCAAATTTGCAGTTTCTTTAATTATTTCCCCCATTTCTTTTACAGCATTCATATTGATTCCTGCTTTTGTACTCCCAATATTTACAGAAGCACAAACCCTTTCTGTTTCCATAAGGGCACGGGGGATTGACCTAATGAGTATTTCATCTCCCCTGGTATAACCCTTATGAACCAGGGCAGAAAAGCCCCCTATAAAATTAACTCCCACATCTCGGGCCGCCTTATCAAGAACCTTGGCATATTCTACATAATCTTCATCTGTTGAAGAACCGGCCACTAATGATATAGGGGTAACTGCAATTCTCTTGTTAATTATTGGTATCCCAAATTCTTGTTCTAACTCATCACCTATCTTTACCAAATTGCCAGCATACCTTACTATCTTTTCATAGATTTTTTTTCTAGATCTATTACCATCGCTATCTTGACAATCTAATAATGAAATCCCCATAGTTATTGTTCTAATATCTAATTTTTCTTTTTGTATCATTGTTATAGTTTCATTTATGGAATTAACATTTAACATATAAATTACTCCTTATCTATATTATGCATAGCATCAAATATATCCTGGTGTTGAATTCTAATTGAAACCCCTATTTCCGTCCCTAACTCATCTAACTCCTTTGCCAATTCTGTAAAAGAAACTGTCATTTCCCTTAGATCAGTAATCATAATCATTGTAAAATATCTTTTTAAAATGGTTTGACTAATATCCATTATATTGATATTTCTTTTATATAGAATGTTTGATACCTGGGCTATTATACCCTTTTTATCCTTTCCAATCACACTAACTATTGCTTCCATTTTTAAACACTCCTGTTATTATTTTATTTAATTATGTTCTTCCTACTTTATAAAAGGTAGTTTACTATTTAGCCTATTTATTGTCAACAGATATTACCCTATCTAGTATATATGTAGGAGCCAAATCCAATTCAAAATGATTGACTTTGTTTTTTTATATGGTATTCTAAATAAGGGGATATCCCAATAATTAAGGGGGAGAGGGTTTATGATTTTAGATTATATTCTAAATGTTCTAGTACCTATTATAATCCACTTAATGGAAGTAGTAGGTGTATTTATAATCGTCCTATCTGCTACAAAATCCTTTATTCAATATGCTAAAAGATTGTTTGACTTCTCTAACGATAATATTAAAATTGAATTTGCTAAAGGCTTGGCACTTGCTCTTGAATTTAAGTTAGGAGCAGAGATTCTTAAAACATTAACCATAAGGACTTTAGATGAAATGTTGATTTTAGCCTCTATAGTTCTTTTAAGGGTAATACTTACCTTTGTTATCCACTGGGAGATTGAGTCAGACACCAAACGTCATCATAGTTTTTTAAAATCCAAGGAAGGCAATGAAGTGGAGAAAACCCCCAGTAAAATATCTTCATAAATTAATTCAGATAAATAAAAGTAAAAAATTATTAAACATATGGACTACTTTAAACCTATCTAACCCTTATCAGTATACTGATAAGGGTTAGAATAATTTTAGTGCTTATATTTTAGAAAATTCCTTAGCCTTTTCCCTATTTTAAATAGTTCCTTTCTTTGAAAATTGTTATTCCTACCAGTGTTCATAAGGTCTTCATCCAATATAGACCACTCTTCCCCTGTTTCCATATCCCTTAAGATATCACTAGGATCTCTTTTATCTTTCCCAAACATATGATTGACTCCTCTCTAAATAATTATCA
>CAYMVC010000016.1:0-13470 GCA_964393755.1 uncultured Eubacteriaceae bacterium
AGAAATGAGATTAATTGATTTAAGGAGTGATACCGTTACAAGGCCTACAAAAAAGATGAGGGAGGCTATGTATAAGGCGGAAGTTGGTGACGATGTATATAGGGATGATCCAACCATGCTAGAATTGGAATACAAGGCGGCAAAAAAACTAGGAAAAGAAGCAGCCTTGTTTGTTCCATCAGGAACCATGGGCAACCAGGTGGCAGTTTTAACCCATACTCAAAGAGGAGACGAAATTATTCTGGAAGAAGAATCCCACATTTTTATAAATGAAGTTGGTGGAATAGCAATTCTAGCAGGAGTACAGGCTAAAACAATTAAAGGCGTATCAGGTGGATTTGATGCTCAAGATGTTGAAAAAGCAATTAGGGACGAAAACATACACTATCCTAAAACTAGCTTGATTTGTATAGAAAACACTCATAATAAAGCGGGGGGTAAGGTTATACCATTGGAAAATATGGAATCAATATATAAATTAGGCGAGAAATATACCATACCCGTTCATTTAGATGGTGCAAGAATCTTTAATGCCTCCACCTATCTTAAGCTTGATGTTAAGGAAATTGCCCAATATGCTGATAGCATAAATGTTTGTCTTTCTAAAGGACTATGTGCCCCTATCGGCTCTATTTTAGTGGGCACCAGTGAGTTTATCAATAAGGCCAGGAAGAATCGTAAGTTATTAGGTGGAGGAATGAGGCAGGTAGGAATTCTTGCGGCAGCAGGTATTATAGCCCTTGATGAAATGACTTTAAGATTACAAGAAGATCATGATAATGCAAAAAACTTAGCTCATGGTCTAGCAGAAATTAAAGGTATTGAAATAGATAATAATGGTGTACAAACAAATATCATTATGTTAGATGTTAGTGGTATGGGGATTAATGGTAACCAATTTGCCGAAGCACTTAAAAACAATAATATTTTAATTAATGGATCTAAAGATGGGAATATACGACTTGTAACCCATGCAGATATAAACAAAAGTGATATAGATGTAGTTCTAAAAAGTATTAAAAATATTAAGTAAGGTACTATTTAAATGGATAATATAAACATTTTTGAAATTAATAAAGATAATCAGATAAAAAAAAGGGCGCCCCTGGCAACTCGTCTTAGACCTAGAAATATGGAAGAGTTTTTTGGTCAGGACCATATAATTGGTCCTGGCAAGCTATTATACAGGGCTATTAAGGCTGATCAAATATCATCTATTATATTTTATGGTCCTCCGGGTACTGGTAAAACAACTTTAGCAATGATTATTGCTAATAGCACAATGTCCTATTTTGAACAATTAAATGCAGTAACTTCAGGTGTGGCAGATATACGAAAGGTTATTAAAGAAGCAGAAGATAGATTAGGTATGTATAATAAAAAAACAATTTTATTTATTGATGAGATCCATAGGTTTAATAAAGGTCAACAGGATGCCTTGTTACCATCCGTAGAAAATGGCATAGTTATCCTAATAGGCGCAACAACAGAAAATCCTTATTTTGAAGTTAACCCTCCTCTTGTGTCACGGTCTAGGATTTTTTCTTTGAAACCTCTAGAAGAAAAAGATATTATAAATATCCTTAAATATGCCTTAAAGGATGGTAAAAGGGGATTGGGTAACTACAATGTTTCAATTTCTGATGATGCATTAAATCATTTGGCAAACATGGCAAATGGGGATGCCAGGACAGCATTAAATGCTCTTGAACTGGCTGTATTAACCACACCTCCGTCTAAAGGGGATAATTTAATAATTATTAATTTAGATATTGCACAGGAATGCATTCAGAGAAGGGCAATTGTATATGGAAAAAATGGGGATAATCATTTTGATACTATTTCAGCTTTTATTAAAAGTATACGAGGTTCAGATGCAGATTCTGCCTTATACTGGCTAGCAAGAATGATAAATGCTGGAGAAGATCCAAAATTTATTGCTAGAAGAATTATAATTTCAGCTTCAGAAGATATAGGAAATGCCGATCCCCAGGCTTTAAGTATTGCAGTTTCTGCTGCCAAGGCTGTTGAATTTGTAGGCTTTCCAGAGGCAAAGATTATATTGGCACAGGCAGTTACTTATTTAGCTACCGCACCCAAAAGTAATGCATCCTTCATTGCAATATCTAATGCATTAAGAGATGTAGAAAATAAAAAAAATGGAGAAATTCCTAATCATCTTAAAGATGCCCATTATAAAGGAGCTAAACAGCTTGGTCATGGTAAAGGCTATAAATATCCCCATGATTATAGGGATGGTTATATAGAACAACAATATCTACCTAATGAAATAGCAGGAACTATTTATTATAATCCCAAGGATATAGGATATGAAAGGGTTATTAAAGATAGGATAAATAGACTTAAGAATAGATAATAGAACAGTGAAAGGGCATCATAACTAATATGATGCCCTTTAGTATTCATATAATTATAATAAGTTGAACTCATAGATATAATAAAATATAATGGCCTGCCATATATTTATAGATATGGAGGTGAATTTTTATGTTTAAAAAAATTACAACAATTATTTTTCTTATAATTATCATAATTGTAACCTATAATAATATAGACAATTCATTAGTAGTAGCTAGAAATGAGCTTGCTAAATACCAGGAATGGGAAAGAAGTAAAATATTAAACTTAAAAGGTAATGAGATTGGTATTATTATTGAAATCAATGAAAAAAGATTATATTTAATTAGGGGAAATGAGATAATAAAAATATATCCTGTAGCAACCGGAAAACCGGCTTCCCCATCTCCAATTGGCGAATGGTCAATTATACATAAAGCAGCATGGGGAGGAGGATTTGGTGCTAGATGGCTGGGTCTAAATGTTCCCTGGGGAAGATATGGTATACATGGAACAAATAAACCGGGAAGCATAGGTTGGAATGCATCTGGAGGTTGTATTAGAATGAATAATAATGATGTTAAGGAATTGTTTGAATATGTTTCCCATGGTACAAAAGTTGTTATAAGAGGTGGTCCCTTTGGATCTTTCGGTACAGGATTTAGAACCCTTACACCTGGTGATAGGGGTAAGGACGTTATGGTAGTACAAAGAAAGCTAAAAGAATTAGGTTATTATCAGTCTGAAATTGATGGAATTTATGGTTCTCTTATGGAAGTTGCTCTTAACAAGTGGCAAGAGGAAAATAAGATAGAAATAACAAATAAAATCAGCCATGATATATACAATAAATTAGGTATTGAACTATTTGACTAGTAACCTTTTTTTAAAAGGGTTAATCAAATACATGAACCTTGTATGTATTGATATTAGTAGCATATAAATTCCTTAATCTTGTCCATTAAGTGAAATTAATTTATTTGTATATGGCTACTCTACTATATTTATAATCAAATATAATCAAATTATTTTATCCTCATTATATTGTTGATTTTAAATCTTATGATTGTTACAATTATAATTGTTTACTTAGGAAAATACTGGATTAATTAAGTAGCATTATTATGTTAATATATATTTATTGACTTATATTAGAAAGGAAGATAAACAATGAAATTAGAAATTGGTGGTAGTTATAGTGGCTTTAAATTATTGGAAGAAAAGTTCATAGAAGAAGTTAATGGAATTGGAAGATTGTTTGTACATGACATTAGTGGTGCACAATTATATAATATTGAAAACGATGATGACAATAAGGTGTTTTCAATAAGTTTTAGAACACCACCTGAAGATAGTACAGGTTTACCCCATATATTAGAGCACTCCGTCCTATGTGGTTCAAGAAAGTTCCCTACTAAGGAGCCTTTTGTAGAATTGGCAAAAGGATCCTTAAACACCTTTTTAAATGCAATGACTTTTCCTGATAAAACTATGTATCCAATAGCCAGTAAAAATAAAAAGGATTTTATCAATTTAATGGATGTTTATTTGGATGCTGTGTTCTTTCCTAGTATTTATGAAAATCCAAACACATTAAAGCAAGAAGGCTGGCATTATGATATAAATAACTCAGAAGATGATATTTCCTATAAAGGTGTTGTATATAATGAAATGAAGGGGGCTTTTTCCCAGCCAGAATCAGTTTTGTATAGAAAAATTCAAGAATGCCTTTATCCCGACACCCCTTATGGCGTTGAATCTGGTGGTGACCCAGAATTTATACCTAATTTAACACAAGAACAATTTTTGAAATTCCATAAAAGTTATTATCATCCTTCTAATTCTTATTTATATATTTATGGTGATGGGAATATATTAGAATTCCTTCAATTTATAGATAAAGAATATTTAAACAACTTTAGTAGGAAAAATGTTTTATCAAAAATAAACCTCCAAACACCTTTTAGTACTCCCAAAGAATATTATATTAATTATCCAATATCAAAAGGAGAGGGGAAAGAAGACAAAACATTCCTAAGTCTGAGTTATTCAGTGGGAAAGTCTACTGATGCCGAAATATGTCTAGCCTTTGACATACTAAATTATCTTTTACTACAAACAAATTCTGCTCCATTAAAAAGAGCTTTAATACAAGCTGAATTAGGAAAAGATGTGACTGGTTCTTTTGAAAACAGCATCTTACAACCTATTTTCAGTATAGTTGTAAAGAATTCAAATCCAGACAAAAAAGAAGCATTTAAGAATATTGTTTATAATACCCTTGAAAGACTTGTTGAAGAAGGAATAGATAAGAAACTTATTGAAGCAGCAATAAATATTTATGAATTTCAATTACGGGAGGCTGACCATGGTTCCTACCCAAAGGGGCTCATATACGGAATTGAAATAATGGATAGTTGGCTATACGATAGTAATCCCAGTATACATTTGGAATATGAAAAAATTTTAAGAAATATTAAGACTGCTTTAAATACAAATTACTTTGAAAAAATGATTGAAAAGTATATATTAAATAATAATCACTCAGTAATGATGGTGGTAAAACCTAAAAAAGGAATGGCAGAATTAAAGGAAGGGGAAGTAGAAAAAAAATTAGACCGTTTCAAGTCTAGCCTTTCAAAGAAAGAAATTGAAAAATTGGTAGAAGAAACCATAGAGTTAAGAGAAATACAAATGACTCCTGATTCTAAGGAGGATTTAAATAAAATTCCCTTATTATCAATAAGTGATATTGAAATAGATGTGGAAAAGATCCCCATAGAAGAGAAAATAGAAAATGATATTAAGGTTTTGTTTCATCCTTTATTTACCAATGGTATTGCATACATGAATTTATATTTCGATATAGATATGGTACCTAAAGAACTTATACCCTATGTTTCACTGCTTTCTCAACTATTAGGTAAATTAGACACGGATAAACATAATTATATTGACCTTAGTAATGAAATTAATATCCATACTGGGGGAATCCAATACAGAGTTGAAGCATTTAGTGAAAAGGATAATGATGCTATGTACTCTCCAAAATTCATAGTTAAATCCAGGACATTAATAGAGAAATTGCCCCAATTAAATTCACTATTAGAGGAAATAATAACAGGTACTAGGTTTTCCGATGATAAAAGAATTAAGGAAATTATTCAAGAGACTAAATCAAGAATAGAAAAAAGGATACAAGGTCAAGGTCATTTAGTTGTAGCCCAGAGGCTTTATTCCTATTTTTCCTCCCTTGGATACTACCTTGAATTATTAAATGGAATTGAATATTATAGATTTATATCTGATTTAGATAGTAATTATAAAGAAAAGGTTAATGAAATAAAAGAAAATCTTGTGAAGGTTTCACAATTGATTTTTAATAAAGCAACAATGTTTATAAGTCTTACCTGTGAAAATAAACATTATGATGATTTTAAAAATCAACTCCCCAGCCTAATAGAACACCTTAATTCTAGTCATAATAACAAGGTAGAATATAAGTTTGACTTGTCAGCTAAAAATGAAGGTCTATTAACATCTAGTGAAGTTCAATATGTGGGAAAAGGATATAACTTTAAAAAAATGGGTTACTCATATAGCGGGACCCTTCAAGTTTTAAAAACAATTTTAAGCTATGACTACCTATGGAATAGTATAAGAGTTCAAGGTGGCGCATATGGGGCATTCTTTAATATTAGTAGAGATGGAAACATGTTTTTAGGTTCCTATAGGGATCCAAATTTAATTGAAACCCTAAATGCTTATAATAAGACCCCAGAATACCTTAAAAACTTTGATGTAGATGAAAGGGAAATGAGAAAATATATTATTGGTACAATTAGTAGACTAGACACCCCCTATTCAAATTCAATTAAAGGGGAAGTAGCTACAGCAAGATATTTAAAAAACATAAAATATGAAGACCTACAAAAAGAAAGATTAGAAATATTAAATACTAAAAATCAGGATATAAGGAATACAAGTGAACTAATTGAAGCGGTGTTAAGAAAAAATTATTTATGTGTTCTAGGGAATGAGAATAAGATTAGTGAAAATAAGGAGATTTTTAACAAGTTAATTAATCTATTTGATTAGGAAACATAGAACTTGATATTATACCTTATTTATTTGGAGGTAAAACATGGCCTACACATATATACTTAAATGTAATGATGGAACTTACTATACCGGATGGACAACAGATTTAAAAAAAAGATTGGCCACACACAACTTAGGAAAGGGAGCTAAATATACCCGTTCCAGGTTGCCGGTGAGCCTTGCTTATTGGGAATGGCAAGAAAACAGAAGTTTAGCACAGAAAAAAGAATTCTACTTCAAAAGTCTCACTAGAGAAAAAAAAGAAGGCATTATTAAAGAATTCGGGAAATATAACCATGGTTTGGAGGAAAACAAAATAAGGAGATAAAAAGTGAAAAGAAGAAGTATACATATATTTATATTGATATTATTAATTCAATTTTTATTTATTGTAAATGCCTTTGCAGATGAAATTATAATTACTGGTGAAACTGCCGTGTTAATAGAGCAGAATACCGGTAAAATAATATATGAAAAGAATAAAGATAAAAAGGTTTTCCCAGCTAGTACAACAAAAATTGTAACTGCAATTTTGGCTTTAGAATATGGAGATTTAAAGGATCTTGTAACAATAGGAGAGGAAATACAAATCCTACCTGGTGATAGCAGTACTGCAAACCTTTCTATTGGTCAGAAAATTTACTTAGAAGATTTACTCTATGGTTTACTTCTTCCCTCTGGAAATGATGCAGCTAATAGCATTGCAGTTTATATAGCTGAAAAAATAAATAATGAAAAGTTTCCCTCCTATGAAGAGTCTATAAAACACTTTGTAGAATTAATGAATATAAAAGCTAGGGAAATTGGGGCAACTAATACTAATTTCACAAATCCTCATGGATATCATGATAATAACCATTATACAAGCCCTATAGATATGGGCCTTATCACTAGGGAAGCTATGAAAAATAGTAAGTTTAGGGAAATTGTAAGTAGTATAAAATATGAATACATCTTTTCTAATAAAATAAATACCATAAAACACTGGAAAAACTATAATGAATTATTATTACAAAACAGCAAGAACTATTATCCATATGCTACAGGTGTAAAAACTGGTAGGACCTCAGAAGCTGGTAGATGTTTAATATCATCGGCAACAAAAGGTAATTTAAATATCATATCCGCCTTATTTGGCAGCAATGAAGATAGTGTTTGGGAGGATTCGGTAAAATTACTATCCTTTGGTATTGATAATTATCGATACCATACAATTGCAGAAAAGGGTCAGGTTATTATAGAAACAAGGGTTAAAAAATCCCAAGATAGAAATAAAAACAAATTAAAAATTACAACAAATGAATTACTCCAAGTGCTAATAAATAAAGAAGAAATCCCTAAAATACAAAGAAAACTTATTATAAAAAATGGGAAAGCTGAAAAAGAATTAAGGGAAAATAATATTAATTTAATTGCACCAATTGAAAAGGGACAAGCTATCGGTTACGTTAAATACTTTATTAATGATAAGGAAATAGCTAAGGCTGAACTAGTTGCAGGAAATACTATTAAAAAGATTAACTGTTTTATTGAATATTGGTGGTTGTTTTTGTTATTATTATTATTAGGTATAATAATAGTAATAACAAAGAAAATACCAGGGATAAATTTAAAGTCTAGGTAGCTATTTAGATACTTAGACTTTAAATTTATTTATTTAGAACTATTTAATATTATTTACCTATGAACATTTGTGTTACAGTTATACTTGCAGATGTTTGGTTTTTTACTATACCTATTCCTATGTGGGTAAAATTAGGGTTTAATATATTATTTCTATGACCTTCAGAATTCATAAGGGCAGTATGTGCATTTGACATTGTTGAATTTCTCGCAATATTTTCCCCTGCAGTCCTATACTTAACACCATAACTATTCATCATTTCAAAGGGACTGCCATAGGTAGGTGAAGTATGAGAAAAGTAATTTTTATCCACCATATCTTGAGACTTTAATTTAGCTAGCTTAGCTAAATCAAAATCCATCTGAAGTGGTCCAACCCCTGCCTTAGCTCTTTCATTATTAATATATTCTAGCATCTTTGTCTCTTCTGAAGTAATTATACCATTAGATCCATTACCATTTTCAGGTTGTTCAGGTTTCTTAGGTTCTTCCGGTATCCCAGGTTTAGATGGCTGTTCAGGTTCCTTAGGCTGGTCTGGCAACCAGGGCTGAGATGGCTGTTCAGGTTTATTAGGTTCTTCTGGTAACCAAGGTTTAGATGGTTGTTCTGGTTCTTTGGGTTGTTCTATTTCAGGTTGGTCAGCCGGCTGGTCAATTATTAAGTCTTTAAAATTTTTTGAAAATAAGTAAAAAATATTATTAAATTGTTGAATAGCATTATTATCTGACCTAACATAATTCCATTGAAAATTAGTATTGCTAGTAGATAATAAACTTTGAACATTATTAAAATAAAACATTTGTGCACTAGCCATTGGAGCTAATATCAATAAGCCCACAACTATTAATACAGTAATAGCTATTATTCTATTCTTCATTATGTCATCGCCCCTTAAAATTTGTTATGTTACAACTTAGTTACAAGTTGTTTACATAATTAATAATAACCTAATATAGAAGTTAATGCAATAGCTTAAACCAATATAAGCTATGGTAATTACTGTAATAAACTAATTATAATTTCACTTAACAAATGATACTATTTTGAAAGGATATTATTGACACCTATATACTATTATGATAACCTTATTTCATAATCCCGAGTCAGCTACTCGGAATTAAAAACTTTGTTTCTTGGAGTGATTATTATGAAGCTTTCTACTAAGGGGAGATATGGGGTTACTGCGATGTTTGATTTAGCGGTTAGATATGGACAGGGCCCTATTTCCATAAAAGAAATTTCAGAAAGGCAACTTATATCTGAACCCTATTTAGAGCAGCTGTTTGCAAGTCTAAGAAAAGCAGGCTTAATTTCCAGTATAAGAGGTGCACAAGGTGGTTATATATTAGCCCATCATCCTGAAGATATTAGGGTAGGTGATGTAATAAGAGTATTAGAAGGACCTATCGCACCAACCAATTGTGTTAAAGAGGATGACTCATTTCAATGTGAAAAATCTAATACTTGTGTTACTAGAGATATTTGGTTAAAAATAAGGGATAGAATTAACGATGTTATTGATGATATTAGTTTAGCAGATATGGTAGATAATTATGAAAAGAAATTAAGTAATGAGGCATATATGTATTATATTTAATATTAAATTTGGGAGTTGATAAAATGGAAAGAAAATATTTAGATTATTCGGCTACAACACCCGTCGACTCAGAAGTAATAAAAGAAATGTTACCTTATTTTAATAGTGAATTCGGTAACCCCTCAAGTATTTACTCCTATGGTAGAGATAGTAAAAAAGCTATCGAAAATGCTAGAGATAAAATAGCAAAGCTTATTAATGGAAATGCTAGAGAAGTATTCTTTACAGGTGGAGGTACAGAAGCAGACAATTGGGCAATTAAGGGAATTGCTATGTCCCTAAAAAACAAAGGTAACCATATTATTACTTCAAGTATAGAACACCATGCGGTTTTACATTCTTGTAATTATTTAGAAAAGTATGGATTTAAAATTACCTACCTGCCTGTTGATGAATATGGGCTAATAAGTTTAGAAGACTTAAATAATGCAATAAAGGAAGATACAATATTAATTTCTATTATGTTTGCAAATAATGAAATCGGTACAATTCAACCCATAAAAGAAATAGGCAAAATTGCAAAGGAAAATAAGATTTATTTTCATACAGATGGAGTACAAGCATTAGGAAATACTGTAATTGATGTGGAAGATATGAATATTGATTTGTTATCCATATCATCGCATAAAATATATGGTCCTAAAGGAATAGGTGCCTTATATATTAGAAAAGGTGTTAAAATTGATCCACTTATTCATGGTGGTGCCCAGGAACATAGAAAAAGGGCGGGCACAGAGAATGTTCCCGGAATAGTGGGCTTTGGCAAGGCTGCTGAAATTGCCTATGATAATTTAGAAAAGAACATTGAAAACCTTACTAACTTAAGAAACAAGTTAATTAATGGTATTCTTGATCATATAGATTATGTAAAATTAAATGGACATCCACAAAATAGGTTGCCGGGAAATATCAATATTAGTTTCCAATTTATAGAGGGAGAAGCCCTTTTGCTTAGTTTGGATATGGTGGGAATTTGTGGTTCAAGCGGGTCAGCTTGTACTTCGGGCACCTTAGATCCATCTCATGTACTATTGGCAATAGGCTTATCTCACGAAATAGCCCATGGTTCTTTACGGTTATCATTGGGAAAATATACAAAAGAAGAAGATATAAATTTTGTATTGAAGGAACTACCAAAAATTATAAGTAGATTAAGAAGCATGTCACCATTATATGAAAAGGTCAAAGGGGGAGAAAAGAATGTATAGTGATAAGGTAATGGATCATTTTGCTAATCCAAGAAATGTTGGGGATATTAAGGATGCAGACGGTATTGGAGAAGTTGGAAATGTAAAATGCGGGGATATAATGAAAATGTATATCAAAGTTGAGGATAATGTTATTAAAGATGTTAAGTTTAAAACCTTTGGATGTGGTGCGGCAATTGCTACAAGTAGTATTGCAACAGAAATGGTTATAGGAAAAACCATAGATGATGCTTTGCAAATTACCAATAATGCAGTGGTAGAAGCCTTAGATGGACTTCCCCATGAAAAAGTTCATTGTTCAGTATTAGCAGAACAAGCAATTAAGGCAGCAATAGATGATTATATAGCTAAAAAAAGCAAATAATATTAACTGGGCAGGGCCATTGACAAAAAAACCTTTCCTTTATATAATAAGGAAACATATTTTATATAAATTTTATAAAAAACTATGAAAAGAAGTAGTAATTTTATCGATTTCTCACAGAGAGGAAATCCAAGGTTGGAAGATTTCTAGATAGATAAAATGAAGCAGTCTTGGAGTTTTAAGATCGAAATAATAGTAGATCTTAACGGCTAACAACCGTTATTGTTTAAGTGATTAGGTCTATTAGACTAGTAACTAGGGTGGTACCGCGAAAATAACTTTTCGTCCCTTTTAGGGATGGAAAGTTATTTTATTTTATTAAAAGGAGATAATAAAAATGGAATCATTAGGATTAAATGAAATTAGAGAACGTTTCTTAAGATTTTTTGAAGGGAAAGAACACTTAAGACTAAATAGTTTTTCACTTGTACCCCAAAATGATAAAAGTTTGCTATTAATTAATTCAGGGATGGCACCCATGAAACCATACTTTACAGGGGAAGAAAAACCTCCTAGAAATAGGATAGTAAGCTGCCAAAAATGTATTAGAACACCAGATATTGAAAGGGTAGGTCTTACAGCAAGACATGGAACATTTTTTGAAATGTTAGGAAACTTCTCCTTTGGTGACTATTTTAAAAATGAGGCAATCCAATGGGCATGGGAATTCATTACCAAAGATTTAGGCCTGCCCATTGATAGACTATGGGTTAGCATATATGAAGAAGATGATGAGTCCTTTGAAATATGGAATAAAAAAATTGGCGTAGATGCTAACAGAATTATCAGATTGGGTAAAGAAGATAATTTCTGGGAAATAGGGGTGGGACCTTGCGGACCTTGTTCAGAAATATATTTTGATTTAGGGGAGGAAGTAGGTTGTGGAAAGGATGATTGCACCCTTGGATGTGATTGTGATCGTTTCGTTGAATTTTGGAATTTGGTATTTACCCAATATAACAAAGATGAGGAGGGAAATTATCACCCCCTAGCACATCCTAATATAGATACAGGAATGGGTTTAGAACGTATGGCAGTAATAATGCAGAAGGTTAATAATTTATTTGAAATAGATACTATAAAACATATTTTAGATTATATATCCTCCTTAGCTAAAATAGAATATGGCAAAAATGATTCAATAGATATGTCTATTCGTGTTATTACAGACCATATTAGAAGTGTAACTTTTATGATAAGTGATGGAATCCTACCTAGTAATGAAGGCAGAGGTTATGTATTAAGACGATTACTAAGAAGGGCCTCTAGACATGGCAAACTATTAGGAATCCATGACCCATTTTTATACAAGGCTTGTGATATGGTTATAGGGGAATCAAAAAATTATTATCATGAATTAGAAGAAAAGCAGAAAACCATAGAAAAGATTATCCTTATTGAAGAACAAAGATTCCAAGAAACCATAGATCAGGGTTTAAACATATTAGAAAATCATATAGTAGAACTAAAAAAGAAAAATATTAATGAAATTTCAGGTTTAGATGCTTTTAGACTTTATGATACCTATGGATTTCCCTTAGATCTGACCAAGGAAATACTAGAGGAAGAGGGTATGAAAGTTGATGAAATTGAATTCAATCGGGAAATGGAAAAACAAAAAGAAAGGGCAAGGGAAGCAAGGAGCAATGGTGTAATTGAAGGATGGAAGGATGATCCTTTTTCATACCTGGACGATAACATTGTTACCGAATTTGTTGGCTATAACAAACTTGAAGTAGACGGAACTATTCTTGCCATAGCTAAAAATGATAAACCGGCTATAGAGGCGAAAAAAGATGATAAGGTTATACTGCTGCTCGATAAAACCCCTTTCTATCCAGAAGGAGGAGGGCAAATAGGGGACAGTGGAATTTTAGAGACAAAAACAGGGATGGTAAGAATATATGATTGTAAAAAGGGTAAAAAAGATAAAATCCTCCATATGGGTCAACTAGTAAAAGGTTATATACAAAACAACCAAGAAGTTATAGCTAAAGTAAATAATGGAGTACGAATGGATACAGCCAGAAACCATACCTCTACCCATTTACTCCATAAAGCATTAAAGGAGGTTCTAGGTGATCATGTTGAACAGGCAGGTTCTTTAGTATCAGATAAACGACTTAGGTTTGATTTCCAACACTTTACCGGTTTAACTAAGGAAGAAATAGAAGCTGTAGAAAATAAGGTAAATGAAGTTATTTTAGAAGGTCTAAAG